>CAJLLB010000057.1 GCA_905207425.1 uncultured Collinsella sp. | reverse complement strand
AGGCAGCTGCCGCCGAGACCGTCGCGCCCGCGCCCGAGGCCGCGTCCGCAGCCACCGAGGCCGCATCGGAGTCCAATGACCGCCTGGCCGCCATGATGCGCCGCAGCGCCCGCCGCGAGGAGGCCTATGTGCCCACCTCGCAGCTCCGCCGCTTTACCCTGCCCGATTCTGCGCCCATCATGCGCCGCGTCATGGGCTTTCTGTCCGACCAGGCCCGCACGCTCATCCATGCCGGCGTGTCGCGCGACCGCATCTGCATCGATCCTGGCCCGGGCTTTGGTAAGTCGGCTAACGAGGACATCGTCATCCAGCGCGAGACTGCCAAGATGGCGTCACTGGGCTATCCGCTCATGTGTGCCGTGTCGCGCAAGCGCTTTGTGGGCGCCGTCTCGGGCGTGACCGAGGCCGCCGAGCGCGATGCCGCTACGTTTGGCGTGTGCCTGGGCGCCATCCAGGCCGGTGCCAACATCGTGCGCGTGCACGACGCCGCGGGTTTTGCGCAGTTCCTGAACGGCTACTGGGCGGTTGCCAAGCCACAGCCGCGCCGCGCGTTTGTGGCCGTGGGCTCCAACCTGGGGCATCGCTGCGACAACATCCGCGCCGCACGCGAGATGATCGCCGAGATTCCACTCACCTGCGTGTCCAACTCCTCCAAGATTTACGAGAGCGAGCCGGCCTACGAGACGCGCCAGGACGCGTTTGCCAACGCCGTCATCGAGATCAAGACCGAGCTGGCGCCGCTGGTGCTGCTCGATGAGCTCATGAAGATCGAGGCCGAGCTGGGGCGCGACCGCTCCAAGAAGGCCAAGGCCAACGGTCCGCGCACCATCGACCTGGACCTGCTGTGGATGGATGGCGAGACCCACGGCGGCAAAAAGCTGCGCCTGCCGCATCCTCTCATTGGCGAGCGCGACTTTGTGCTGGTGCCGCTCGAGGACCTGATGCACGACCCGGCGCGGTTCTTCCGCTACAACGGTGTCGAGGTCAAGGAGCCCGAGGACCGCGTGGGCCATATCGTGGGCGAATTGGGGCGTATGTAGATGATCGAGATGAATGCTGTTGTCGCCGGCACCGAGCTCGACGCGGCGCGCGACGCGGGCCGCGAGGGCGTGTCCGCGGGCTGGTGCGCGTGGAGCGCGGGCGATGCTTCGCTGACGTTTTCGCTGGTTGTGCGCCCCGATGTGAACATGCATGCCTTCCACGGCCTGCCGTTTGTGGCCGCGATGGGCATGATGGACGCGCTCGTGGGCACGGCATCGACGCCGGGGTTGGGCCTTGCCGGTAAGGTGGGTATCCAGTGGCCGAGCGACATTGTGTGCGGCGCGCCCGCATTTGAGACGTCGTTCGCGCGCGTTACCGTGAACGGCGGTGCCGGTGCCGCGGGCATGTTCGGTGCCGTGACGGTGGATATTGAGCTTTCGGCGTTGAGCGAGCTCGGTGTGGATGCGGCCGACGAAGCGCTGGTCGAGGAGTTGGCCGCCGCCGTGCTGACCCGTGTGGACACCTGGGCGGTTGTTGCCAACACGCCGCAGGGCGCTGCCGGTCCGCTGGCTCCCGTGCTGGGCGAGTACTTCGACATGGTGCCGCTGCTGGGCCGCCAAGTTGCGGCGGTGTCGCCCAACGGCTTGCCGCTTGCGGTCGGTGTGTTTGCGGGCCTGGACATCTGGGGTCGTGCGACCATCAAGACCGATGCCGGCGAGCAAGAGTTTCCGCCCGAGGCTGTACGAATTCGCGGACTGTAGCGCGAGGCGCCAGCGCTCAAAGACAACGATGACAACAAGACCCTCCTCGGCCTGTGCCGGGGAGGGTTTCGCCTATCTGGGGAATAGGCTTGGCGAGCATTTGCGGGGACTGTGGCATCGGGCGTGCTTGACTTAAGCCCCTGCTCTATCCCAGCTCCTGCATGCGGCGGTAGATTTCGCAGATGCCTTTGATGGTGAGTTGGCCGTCGACTATGTCGAAGGCGTCGGTCGAATCGGCGACGATGCTGGCGAGGCCGCCCGTGGCGATAACGGTGGCATCCTCGCGGCCCAGCTCGCGCTTCATGCGCGCGACCAGGCCCTCAGCCATGGCGGCGGCGCCCGTTACGGCGCCGACCTTGATGCACTCCTCGGTATCGCGGCCGATGGCGTGCTCGGGCGCCTCGAGCGGAACGCTGGCGAGCTTGGCGGCTCGGGCGGCGAGCGCGTCCATCGAAATGCGGATGCCCGGCGCAATCGCTCCGCCAATGTAATAACCGTCCTCATCGATGACGTCGATATTGGTCGCGGTGCCAAAGTCCACCACGATTGCCGGCGCGCCGTAGAAAGTTTCGGCCGCAACGGCGTTAGCGACGCGATCGGCGCCTACGGCCTGGGGACGCGCCGCGCGCAGCTTGGTCACCGCGGCCGTCTGCGGTCCGATGACGATGGCGTCTGCGGCAATGCGGTCGGCCACGGCGTGCCATTCGCGCGAGAGCTGCGGCACCACGCCTGCAAAGGCGATCGCGTCGACCGCGTCGAGCGAAAGGCCGTACATCTTGAAGAAACCCATCAGGCGCACATGGATCTCGTCGGCGGTATAGGAGCGGTCGGTGGGCATACGCCACGACTGCACCAACTCGTCTCCGTCAAACAGGCCCATGGCCGTCTGCGTGTTTCCCATATCGATAGCGAGCAGCATGTCTACTCCCGGTGTTGGCATAAAAGGACGCGCACCATTGTATACGCGCCGCCGACGGCGCTCGGCTGCGATTCGTTTACGGTGATAGGGGCTGAGGGGTTTAAATATGAAGGAATTATGCTCTACGAGATTTTCCTTGCCGTTTACCGAACTCCCGCGTAATATTCTTTCTTGCGCACATGAGGCGCCCAGACATTGCGGGGTGGAGCAGTCTGGTAGCTCGCCGGGCTCATAACCCGGAGGTCGTAGGTTCAAATCCTGCCCCCGCGACCAAGAACTTGCAGCTCGTCGGCCTAGCCGGCGAGCTTTTTTGTTATTTCGGGACCGTGTTTTCGGTCCAATTCTCGGCCTCTCAAACAAAATCTCGATCTGTAACATCTAGACCCGATTTGGGCGGCTAGGTGTTACAGACCGAGATATACCGGTGGGTTGGGTCGTGTTTGTCTAAATCTGTAACACGAGGGACGGATTTTGCCGAGTTGATGTTATAGATTGAGATTTTCTAGCAGGCGGGTTTGGTTTGTCTCGATCTGTAACAGTAAGACCCGGTTTTGCCGCGTAACTGTTACAGATTGAGATAAACCGACGGGCCGCCCCGCTCTGCCCCATCCACCTGCCGCCACCTGATATTCGCCGATTTCCGTTGTGCTGCTGTGCCTCCATGCCATATCCTCTAGACAACTACGCGGCAACATCGCCGCCGCGCCTACAAGAGAGGAATGTCCATGACCGCACCTGCATCCAAGCTGCTTCAGCCCATTACGGTTGGCCCCCTTGAGCTCAAAAACCGCATTATGTTTCCGCCGCTGACCACCGGCTACGAGGAGCGTGACGGCTCCATTGGCGAGCGCAGCCTGGCTTTTTACGAGCGCTTGGCCCGTGGCGGCGTGAGTTACATCGTCATCGGCGACGTTGCTCCCGTCATGACCGCAAGCCCCACGCCCAAGCTGGCGACCGACGCCCAAATCCCCACGTTTAAGGCCCTGGCCGATGCCGTCCACAAGCACGGCGCCAAGGTCGCGCTGCAGCTGTTCCACCCCGAGTACGACGTGCCCGGTGTCGGCCGCATGGTCATGGGATCCATGGCCGCCGCCAAGGCCGCGCAGGAGGCCAAGGCCGCCGGCGACGAGGAGACCTTTGCCGCCAAGATGGCCGAGTCCAACGAGATCCGCAACCAGGCCTACGCCAAGCTGCACCACGACATGCAGCACTTTGTGAACGAGGCGAGTGTGGAGCAGCTCACCCAGATCAAGGAGGCTATCGCCGCCTCGGCCGCTCGCGCGCAGCAGGCCGGGATCGATGCCATCGAGGTCCACGGCGACCGCCTGGTAGGTTCGCTGTGCTCGGCCATCCTCAACCAGCGCACCGACGAGTACGGCGGCTCGTTCGAGAACCGCGTTCGCTACGCGCTGGAGGTCGTCGCTGCCATTAAGGAAGCCGCGCCGCAGCTGATGGTGGAGTACAAGCTCCCCGTGATCATGGAGAACCCCGACGGCACGCCGCGCGGCAAGGGCGGCCTGCAGCCCGACGAGGCCTGCGAGTTCGCCAAGCTGCTCGAGGGCGCGGGCATCGATATGATCCAGGTCGCACAGGCCAACCACACCGGCAACATGGGCGACACCATTCCGCCCATGGGCGCCATGCCCTACAACTGGACGCTGCCCGTGGCCGAGCGCGTCAAGGCCCTGGTCTCCGTGCCGGTGGCAACCGTGGGCCGCGTGGTTTCGGTCGAGGCCGGCGAGAAGATTCTGGAAGACGGCGCCGCCGACATCATCGCCTATGGCCGCTCGCTCATGTGCGACCCCGACATTGCGCTGAAGGCCGCCACGGGTGAGCCCATCCGCGAGTGCCTCAACTGCAACAAGGGTTGCGTCGATGCGATTCAAAACCGCAAGTACATTTCGTGCGTGCTCAATGCCGAGAACGGCGACGAGGCGACCATCGCCATCAAGCCGGGCGAGGGCGACAAGAAGATCGCCGTGGTGGGCGGCGGCATCGCCGGCCTGGAGGCCGCGCGCGTGGCGGCCAAGCGCGGCTACGACGTGACCGTCTGCGAGGCGAGCGATCATCTGGGCGGCCAGATTGTGCTGGCGGCTGCGCCTCCGCGCAAGGACGAGATTATGCGCTCGGTCGAGTACTACGAGAAGATTCTGCCTGGCCTGGGCGTGAAGGTTGAGCTCAACCATGCCGCTACCGCTGAGGACCTCAACGCCGCCGACGCCGCGATTGTGGCCGTGGGCGCGCACGACGTGGTCATCCCCGTTCCGGGTGCCGACTCGGAGAAGGTCGTCTCGAGCTGGGACGTGCTGGCCGGCAAGGTGGAGCTTACGGGCCGCGTCGCCGTCATTGGCGGCGGCCTGGTGGGCACCGAGACTGCCGAGTACCTGCTGCAGCACGGCTGCGAGGTGGCGATCGTGGAGATGCTCGACAAGATTGCCGCGGGCGAGTCCGAGACCATTCTGCCGCTGATTATGAGCGACTTTGCCGAGCACAACGTGGAGCAGCACGTGAAGACCCGCCTGACCGCCATTACCGACGAGGGCGTGGAGGCTGTTCGCACCACCGAGGACGGCGCCGAGGAGCCGGTGAAGATCGCCTGCGATTACGTGGTGATGGCCGTGGGCTCCAAGGCCAACGCGTTTGACCTGGATGGCGTGACGGTGCCCGTGACCTGCGTGGGCGACTGCTCGGGTGAGCGCACCGCCGACATTGCGAGCGCCATTCGCACGGCGTATCACGCGGCCAACGAGCTGTAGTTGAACATCGCGGCCAGGCGGGACGGTGGCACGGATCCGTCTCGCCCGGCTGTGTCCCGTCGGGTGTCAATCGGTGCGGGGCCTGCAAGCGCAGCAGGTCCCGCCCTTTTTGTTTTGCTCCGGTGGATGGCAATGCGCGGTAATCATGAGGAGTGAGGACGTCTACTGTCTCGCAGATCACTCAAAATTATTGGGGGAGGGGTTAATAACTATATCCTCTATACCAAAGGACATAAAGAGATGCCAATTTTGTTGACAAGCGAATGACGATTAGCTGCGAGTTAGCTACCAGCGTAAATAATCGATAAAGAAATGTCGTAATTTGGTGCCAAATGCCCAGATAACGCCGCGTCTATTTTAATTAACTGCTTTGAGCAAACAGTAAAATGCTACTATCTAACTTGCACGTAAGAAAGCAGATTAACGGTTAAGGCTAAGAAGTGGCAGGTATGTCGGAAGCAACTAGGACTCGCACGCATGCGCCTGAGGTTAGGCAGCGCGCCGTCGAGATCCTCCAAGAGGGGGTCGGTCATCGCGCCCTCGCTGCGGAGCTTGGCATTCCCCAGGCCACGGCTCGTCAGTGGGCCCGCGCGTATGCCGTGGGCGGTGCCGACGCCGTTCTCAACGCCGGTTCGCATCATCACACCTATTCGTACGACGTAAAGCCCGCTGTGGTTAAGGACCGTCTGGAAAACGGCTTGACGGTTCGCGAGGCCATGATCAAGCACAAGATTCCCAGCGAGTCTTCGGTCAAGGCTTGGTGCCGTCAGTACCGCGAGAGCGGTGAGTCCGCACTGGTCGATAAGCCGCGCGGTCGCAAGCCGCGCGTTAAAAAGGCGGAATAGCAAACGGGATGGTGCGCCCACAGGGGCGCATTTTTCTTGCCGCGCCAACTTTTTGGACCGGCGCGAGCCTATTGGGACATCCTCCAAAGTGCCCAATAAACCGCGCGCAGTGGCCCGCGCGTCCGTCGCTGCGGTAAAGGGACGTCACCCCTCTACTCCAATGCGGACAGACTCCTTGCCCCGTACGCCTAAAACTCCCCAGTTGACCGAAAACCTGCCACCGCAACCCCGTAATTGAGCTATAACGTTAAACAATTGCAGCGTTTTTGCATGGGGGAGTGATGGTATGACGCTACTGTATTTCCTTACCCTGTTTCCGCTGGTACCGGCGCTGGGCATGCTGCTCGCGCGCGGTGACCGCACCCGCGATGCGGTGGGGCTCATAGGCTCCGGCATTATTATGGCGGTGACAGTTGTAGTCGCCGTCATGTTTTTTGGCACGGGTCCGCAGAGCTTTGAGGTTGCCCCCGGCACCTCGCATGTGCTCTCGATCATCAGTTCCGTTATCGACGTCATCCTGTGCGCCGTCATCCTGTACAACGCGTACAAATATAGGAACGCGCTCACCACGGTGCTCAGCGTAGTCCAGTTGGTGGGCTCGCTCGCCTTTGCAGCCATGACGCTGCCCGCGACCGAAGCCGTCACCGCAACCCCGCTCTACCTGGACTACATGAGCGTGATCATGGTCCTCGCCGTCGGCATCGTCGGCAGCCTTATCTGCGTGTATGCCCTGGGCTACATGAAGGACTTCCAGGCCCACGACGAGCACGAGGCTGCGCTGCGCGGGCAGACCGCGCCCGACCGTCGCCCGCAGTTCCTGGCGCTTATGTTCCTGTTCCTCTCAGCCATGTTCGTCATCGTGACGAGCGACAACCTTGAGTGGCTGTTCTGCGGCTGGGAAATCACCACCGTGTGCTCGTTCCTTATGATTGGCTACACGCGCACGCCCGAGGCCATCAAGAACGCCTTCACCCAGATCATCCTCAACATGCTGGGCGGTATCGCGTTTTTGGCCGGACTCATGTACCTGCACGTTAACAGCATGCCGCTGACCATCTCGGGCATGATCGAGCTTTCCGGCGCCGGAACCGCGCAATCTGCGCTGCTGGTGATGCCGGTCATTCTGTTGTCGCTCGCCGCGCTCACCAAGGCCGCACAGATGCCGTTCCACACGTGGCTGTTGGGTGCCATGGTTGCCCCCACGCCCACGAGCGCCCTGCTGCACTCGTCAACCATGGTCAAAGCCGGCGTGTTCCTGATGGTCAAGCTGAGCCCACTCTATGCCATCTATCCCGTGACCGGCTTTATGGTCACGAGTGTGGGTGCCATCACGTTTTTGCTCGCTGCCCTCATGGCCATCTCGCAGAGCAACGCCAAACGTGTGCTCGCGTACTCCACCATTTCCAACTTGGGCCTTATCAGCGCCTGCTTGGGTGTCGGCGCGCCCGAGGCCGTATGGGCCGCCATCTTCCTAATCCTGTTCCACACGGTGGCAAAGTCGCTGCTGTTCCTGTGCGTGGGCACGGCCGAGCATCATATCGGCAGCCGCAATATCGAGGACATGGACGGTATGTTCAGCCGCATGCCGCACCTGACGCGCCTTATGATGCTGGGCATCATGGGCATGTTTGTGGCGCCGTTTGGCATGCTCGTGTCCAAGTGGGGCGCCCTGGTGGCGTTTGCGCAGACCGGCAACGTGCTCATGATCATGGTGCTGGCCTTTGGCTCGGCCGCGACGTTCTATTTTTGGGGCAAGTGGCTTGCCAAGCTTTCGGGCGTCGACCCCACGGCTCAAAACGTCGAGGTCAATGTCCATAAGACCGAATGGATGGCGCTCAACACCATCGCCGCGCTGCTGATTCTGTGCTGCGTGGCGTTTCCGGTTATCTCGAGCGGTCTGGTATCGCCCTATCTCGCCATGGTGTTTGGACGCGTGCCGTACGTTATTGGCAAGGACGCCATGTATCTGATGGTGGTTATCGTAGCGTTTATCGCCGTGGTGCTGCTGACGTCGTTCCGCGTGAGCAATAAGCCGCACGTCAACGTGTACCTTTCGGGCGTGGGAACCGACAAATATCGCCATTTCCGCGGCTCGATGGGACGCGAGGTGAAGGCCGAAAAGCGCAATTGGTACTCGGAGGACGCCCTTGGCGAGAAGCGTATTGGCCCCGCGGGTAGCGTCGTGTGCTGCAGCATTATCTTGTTTGCGCTGCTGTGTTGCGCGTGGATTGGGCCCGAGCGGCTTGCCATGAGCGCGCCCTCGGTGTTGCGCGGCAAGTATTTTGAAGGTTCGGGCGTCGTGGGCATCTTTATTGGCACCGTGGCGTTTGCCTTGATTGCGCCTTTGGTTGGTGGCCTGATCGACGGCGTTGACCGTAAGCTTTCGGCTCGCATGCAGGGCCGCGTGGGCCCGCGCCTGCTACAACCCTTCTACGATGTGGCCAAGCTCCTGCGCAAGGCCCCCGCCAGCGTAAACACCATGGACGACACCTACATGGCGTGCGCGCTCATCTTTACCGTGGTGGGCGGCGGCATCTTTGTGTCGGGCTCCAACACGCTGCTGTGCGCGTTTATGGTTACCCTCGCCGCGATCTTTGTGGTGTTGGCGTCCGCCTCGACGCAAAGCCCGTTTGCTCAGGTCGGCGCCGACCGCGAGCTGCTGCAGGTCATGAGTTACGAGCCCGCCGTTCTGCTGATGAGTGTGGGCCTGTACCTTGCCACCGACAGCTTCGATTCCATTGCTGTGACGGGGCAGTCGGCCCCTATCATCGTGTACAGCGCGCCCATTTTCCTCGCGTTGCTCGCGGTGCTTACCATCAAGCTGCGCAAGTCGCCGTTTGACCTTTCGTACTCGCATCATGCGCATCAGGAGATCGTCCAGGGCGTCGCCACCGAGATGAGCGGCGGCACGCTGGCCAAGATGACCCTTATGCACTGGTGCGAGACCGTGCTGTTTTTGATGTGGGTGGGCATGTTCTTTGTTTGGGACAACCCCGTGAGCTGGGTTGTAGCCCTGGTCGTGATGGCCGCGACGTATTTTGTCGAGGTCCTGATCGACAACACCTTCGCACGCAGCACCTGGCGCAGCTGCTTTAGGCTCGGATGGGGCGTGGCGCTGGTGTTTGGCCTGCTCAACCTTATGCCCATCCTCGTCGACGTATTTATTTAGGAGGCGGCATCCATGGATCATAAAATGTCGCGCTCGCCGTGGGTTATTCATTACGACGGCTCGAGCTGCAACGGATGCGATATCGAGGTGTTGGCCTCGCTCACGCCGCTGTTCGATGCGGAACGCTTTGGCGTGGTCAACACCGGCAACCCCAAGCATGCGGACATCTTTTTGGTGACGGGGTCGGTCAATGTCCAGAACCTGCCTGTCGTGCTCCAGATTTACAACCAGATGCTCGAGCCCAAGTGCGTGGTGGCTTGCGGCATCTGCGCGTGTTCGGGCGGCGTGTTCCGCGATGCCTATAACGTGACCGGCGGCGTGGACCGCGCAATTCCCGTGGATGTGTACGCGCCTGGGTGCGCCATTCGCCCCGAGACCGTGATCGATGCCATCGTGGAGGCGTGCGGCATCCTGGACCAGAAAGAGGCCGTGATGCGCGCCGGCGGCGATCCGCTTACCGTGGGCGGCGCCGCTACTTGGGACGGTGGCGTTGAGCTGGGCGAGGACGGGTTTGTGGCTGCGGGGGCCGGGGCCGGGGCCGTCGCCGGTGACGGCGTCGAGGTCAACGTGTCCACCAGGTCCGCCGCGCCCGCCGCTGCAAAGGAGGCCGAGTAATGCAAAAGGCTATCTATACCATCGTCGGGATCGACGAGCTCCTGTCGCATGTCCAGGCGCTCAAGGGCGTTGGCGCGCGCTTTGTGCAGATGCACGCCGAACGCAACGTCGACGACGGCACGTATCGCCTGGTCTATACATTTATCAACGTTCGTGCTGCTCAGGAGCATATTGTGCAGGACGGCAACTATGCGATCGAAAACCTGGTGGTTGAGGGAATTGATCAGTACCAGGAGATTCCGTCTATCAGTTCGTACTATCCGGCGGTATTCCCGTTTGAAAACGAGGCCCACGACCTGTTTGGTCTTGCCATTACCGACATGCAGATCGACTTTAAGGGCTTTTTCTACCAGGTCTCGACTGCCGAGCCCATGAGCGTTATCACGCCCGAGGTGAAGGCCGCGCGCGAGAAAGCCATGAAGGTCCGTGCGGCTGCCGAGGCCAAGGCGCGCAAGGTCGCGGCCGAGAAGGCCGCCACGGCTGCGGCTGCTGCAGGGGAAGGCGCTGCGAGCGCCGGCGATGCCGCGGGCGTCGCTGCTCAGCCCGCTGCGACTGCCGGCTCCGATGCCCAGCATGACGATGCCGCTGCCAAGGCCGCGCTCAAGGCTGCCGAGATGGAGGCAAAGCTCGCTGCCATGGATCCCGAGAAAGCTGCCAAGGTCCGCGCGGCGCTTGCCGCCAAGGCCGCCCGCGACAAGCAGAAAAAGGAGGCGTAAGGTCCATGGCTCATCGCTCCGTAATTCCGTTTGGCCCGCAGCACCCGGTGCTGCCCGAGCCGCTTCATCTGGACCTAGTGATCGAGGACGACCGCGTCATCGAAGCAATTCCGCAGATCGGCTTTGTGCACCGCGGACTCGAGAAGCTCACCGAAAAGCGCGATATGCATCAGTTTGGCTACATCGCCGAGCGCATCTGCGGCATCTGCGCCGTGGGCCATAGCTGTGGCTACGCCAGCGCCTGCGAGCGCATGCTCGGCATCGAGGTGCCTGGTCGCGTGCAGTATATCCGCACCATTCTGCATGAGCTTTCGCGCATTCACTCGCACCTGCTGTGGCTGGGCCTGCTCGCCGATGCCTTTGGCTTTGAGGCGCTGTTCTATCGTTCGTGGACGCTGCGCGAGCAGATTCTCAAGATCTTTGAGAGCACTTGCGGCGGTCGCGTGATTCTGTCGATTAACGAGATTGGCGGCCTTAAACACGACATTGAGGATTCCGAGCTGGCGGGTATTGTCCAGACGCTCGACGCTATGCGCCCTGACTACGAGGCCGTGGTGCATACATTTTTGGACGACAATAGCTGCGGCGAGCGCCTGCATAGCGTGGGCGTGATCAGCAAGAAGGACGCGCTGGATCTGTCGATGGTCGGCCCGTTCGGTCGCGCCTCGGGCGTGGATTATGACGTGCGCATGTTCGGTGACGGTGCCTATGCGGACTTGGCTGCGTTTGAGCCGATTGTTGCCACCGATGGCGACTGTTATGCCCGCTGCCAGGTGCGTTGTGCCGAGGTTACGCAGGCCATGGACATTATCAAGGAGCTTGTCGGCAAGATTCCGCACGACGGTATCGGCGGGCGTACCAAGCTCACGCCGGCCGACGGCGCGCGCGGCGAGGTTGTGATTGAACAGCCGCGCGGCGAGGCATATTACTATGTGCGCGGTAACGGCACCAAGAACCTGGACCGTTTCCGCGTGCGCACGCCGACGTCGCAGAACCTGGCGGGTCTGACGCATGCGCTGCAGGGCGTGCTCCTTGCTAACGTGCCCATGATTATCCTGACCATCGACCCCTGCATTAGCTGCACGGAAAGGTAGGCGCGGCATGAGTTTACTGACATTTGCCAAGACGGCCTTGGGCTCTATGGTCAAGCAGCCGGTAACGGTGTGCTATCCGCAGGAGAAGCTCGCGGCACCCGAGCGCCTGCGCGGGCATATCGTTAACGACATGAACGTGTGCATCTGCTGTGGCATGTGCGCGCGCCGCTGCCCGGCGGGCGCACTCGCGGTCGATCGCAAGGGCGGAACGTGGTCGATCGACCCGTATGCCTGTGTGGTGTGCGGCGAGTGCATCGAAAGCTGTCCTAAACACTGCCTGAGCATGGACACCGCGCGCACTCCAGTCGCGGCGGACAAGACTCCCACAGTAGAAACCAAGCCGGAATAGCGTTGGGATGGGGCTGGTATAGCGCTGGAATAGGGGCCGGTGGGGCAAAAATGCCCC
>CAJLLB010000056.1 GCA_905207425.1 uncultured Collinsella sp. | reverse complement strand
GCCAGCCCTTCCCCGCCGCCGTTGTGGCCGACCTGGTGCTCAAGCGCGCCCGCGCCGTCTCTAACTGGGATATCGCCGGCAAGCGCCAGCTCAACTCTACGAGCGACACCAACCGCTACTACATCATGCGCAACCGCGGTTATCTGGCCCGCTACATGCAGATTTACGGCGACTATCACCCCGTGCTGTTCCGTCTGGGCAACGCCGCGACCTTCTGCAAGGAATTCATTCGCCTGGCTGCCGTTGACAAGTGCTTTAAGACCGGTATTCCGGCGCTGCGCCGAGGCATGAAGGACGCCCGCAAGATCATCAAGGATCCCAACTGGAAGCCCATGCCGCCCATGAAGGACACCGAGTAACGGAAGCCGGAAACACCTCGGCGCTTAAAGCCGCTGGCACACCGTAGCCACATGCTGCCCATCAAAACCGAACCCCCAGCGCATGCGACCCACGCCGGGGCGCGGTACACGGATTTCGTCGATGCTGTCGCGCTCTATGTCGAGTAGCGACTGCACGGCCAGCAATTCCAGGCCCAGCGCATCCACATCGGGATCATACATCAAGTTAATCGTTATCAGCGGGCGCTCGTCCAGCATGCCAATCGTATCTGCTACGTCGAACACAGCACCCGTAGGGAAAACCTGGATGTCCCAGCGACCCGCACCACACTTTCGCCTCGAGGCAGGATTGGCATAGCCCGGCAAGCCAAAGCAGAGCCCCTGCAAGAGCAGATGATATGGTAGCGGCTTATCTGGGTCGGTCTCACCGATTCCCGCATCCCCCAGGATGCGGCTTAGCGCCCGCCTCACCGTATCCTCGTTCCCACGGCACAGCCCGTCGCGAAACGCATCGACGTCTCGAATGTCTTCGGCAGCGCACTCAAACCACTCAACAATCACTAGACGCAAGGCCTGGCGAAGCTCGTTATTGGGCAACCGCAAGGCACGGAGGCGATTGCCATGTTCTGGCTCCTCAGTCATATCTGTCGTCAGGAAGCCTGACAGATACAGCGCCGTCCACAGGCCATCATCAGGCGAGACATCTCGCTCTGCAGTGCCCAAACAAAGCGAAACCTCAGCGCACCCATGGGCCTCGAGCAAATCGAACAAGACCGAAAGGCGGTCGAGATTCCACCCGGCAACTACCCTACTCAAGCAGTCCGCATACCCATACAGATCGGCGCGCACAGGCACCGTGCAGCCTCGGTCCAGAAAACCGATCACACGCGCTGGACTCGAGCAATAAGCCCTACCAAACCGATATCCCTCGAGCCATTCACGCGCATCATCAAGGTATTCCTCGCGCCCAGCATGATTCAGCAGAGCCTCGACCTCGGCATCCGAAAAGCCGAACCAACGGTCACACCAGGTCGAAAGCGGCGTCGTCAGACAATACGAGCAGCCATGCAAAGAAAGCGCCGCTTCAGCAGGGCCGGGACACTTCCCCATCAGGCACGCAAAGCGTAGCGAACGACCCGCGGCAGCAATGGCGTCAAACAGCACACGGTCAAGTAGTTCTGCCGGATCGGCGTCGGAAGCGTCCCTCGCGCTCGCACGGCGAGACCACGCCGCATCGTACCCATCAACGAGCAATACAACCTGCTCATCGCAGGCAATCTCCAGCAGCTCTATGAGCACACCGAGCACCGAGTCAACCTCGTCCGCGCTCGCCACGCCACGCGCGACGCGTTCGATGTGACGCACCTTATCTCGAGCTAAATCCGGAGCCTCCAAGAGCGCCAACAGGCGGGCGCACTCGCCCGAAAGAGCATCGCGCACGACGCCGGCAATAGCGGCGCCACACCTCGCAGCGCCAGAAAAGTCCAGCGATATCACCGGATAGCAAGCGTACTCATCCCGATAACGCCCGCCGTCCGCATCCCAAATCTGAGCATCGGCAAACGAGCTCCGACCGGCACGACCGACCGCGGGACGCTCCAGAAAAGCCCTGAGCATCGACAAGTTCATGCTCTTGCCAAAACCCTCGGGTCGACAGCACACCACAACGGACGCGTCGCAGTCCAACACATCGGCAATAAACATGGTCTTGTCAACCAGCATGCAACGACCAATGGCATCGGCAAAATCATGTACACCGACCGGCATAACCGCATCATCGACATGGTTGACAAGCCGTACGCCAAAAGTATCGGCACTGTTGCAATACTCCTGTTCAGACACTGTAACTTCTCCCTAAAACGTAGCACGAGGCCCATTGTAGCGAGCAGTTCAAGCACAACGCTGCATCCGCGCAAAGGCATCGGGCAACGGTAGGAACAAAGGCCTTGAGGGGGCATAACTAATCGTTGCACAACAAAACGGGGCCCGACGCATTCGCACCGGACCCCGTCCCGACTCTTTAGTTATCTGGCAACCGAGAGGCTACTCCTCCGAGCTGTCCTCCCCAGAAGCCTTCTTCTGCTGATCGAGCTTATGCTTACCACTTACGATAGACGTAGCACCCAGTGTGGCCAAGCTCGCGCTGGCAAGGCTCGCCATCACGATCAAGTCGCCCGTCTTGGGCATGTTGCCGCCAGATGACTTGGTTGTGGTGGTCGTGGTGGTCACCGTTTTGGAGTCATTTTGCTCCTGGACTTGGTTGTCAGCACCGCTCTTGTCGTCGTCTTCGGACTGTTTCTTTTCGCCCTCGGTCTTGCTCTCGTCCTTCTTCTGAGCGGACTTGTCGTCCTTCTCCCCAGAGCTAGAACCCTTATCGGATTCGGTCTTCTCGGAAGCCTTGTCCTTGGAGTCGCCCTTTGCGGCCTCGGTCTTTTCCGTGGAAACCTGATCAGAGTTGTCCTTGTTCTGGGCCGAGCCGTTATTGACGCCAGCCATCAGCGAAGAACCCAGCGTAGAACCAAGCTGCTCGGAGAAAGAAGGCTTCTTGTCCGGCGAAGCAACGGGAGCGTCCGGCGCTTTATTCGAGTCGTCCTTGGAAGCATCGGAATCAGAAGCGGCGCCAGTGTTAGAGTCATTGCTAGAACCAGTATCGGCGGAAGAATCGCTCGAGCCAGTGGAAGAGTCAGAGGAACCAGCGTCGGTCGAACCAGAAGCGTCGCTGTCCGTATTGCCGGCAGAGCTTGAAGACGAATCGCCCGCAGCAGAGCCGTTCGAATTGGAGCCGTTCGAGGTAGAGCCGTCGTTGGTAGTGCCACCAGCAGAGCCATTACCGTCAGCATCGGTCGAGGGCGCATCCATCCTGTCATCGTTAGCATCGTCACTCGAGTCGTCATTCGAATCAGGTGTCGGCGAGGGCGCCGGTGTGGGCTCGGACTGCACGGGCGTCGCGGCGGCAGCCTCGTCCTCGGCGATATAAACCAAGCAGTCCTTCAGCTCATTCTTATAACGATTCTTCCAGCCCTCATGATACTGGGGCTGACTCGAAAACTTAGTGGCGACATTGTTGACCACACTATTGGAGAGCGCCGTCACAAACTCGCGGTCGGACATATCGTTGGAAAGATTCGCCCAGCGGAAGAAGTCCCTGCAACCACCGGTGCCGCACATGTTGGTGATGCTCCACACCATGCCCTTGACGCAATCGGCGCGGCCCGAAATATCAATGCCCAGGCCGCTCTTGAGCCACGCCTCGGTCACCGCATAGTACGAGTTGTACGCATAGGCATCTTGAAGTGCTGAGAACTCAACAGGATCGGTGTTGTACGCACCTTGGAAGGCATCCTGAGCGATATGGCCCAACTCGGTGAGCTGACCGTTCTCGTACATGGCATTGCTCGTGTTGGAAATCTCGCTGCCGCGATCAATCGCATCCTTGAGCATGCTGTATTTTTCAGGGCTGTAGTTGTAGACCTGCTTCATAAACGGAATGAGCGACCAGCGGCGATCAAACTGATAGTAGCCCAGTGCGTTATAGCCGTCACCGTACGAAAAGCCCTGGTTGTAGTTGCCATGGCTCTCGTACTTGGTAAAGTACTTCATCTCGGGAGTCACGTTGACAAACGAAACGCCCTGGACCGACCTCAGCACGCCCGAGAAGGACTGCTGGGTGTAGAGACCCTTATCGATATCGGTGGCATCCGAGGCAACGCCCGGCGTGGGCTCCTCGGCAGCGGCGGGTGCCGGCGCGGAAACGGCGCCAAACGAAAGCGCCAACGTCAGGCCCGCGACAATAGCAGAATGCTTGGGCTGCATAAGATCCTCCCTGCATTGGTGTAATTAAAGTTCAGTTTGCAAAGATAAAAATCAGTATTGCAGCTCGCCCGTTGTTACACAACAACCCCTCGGTAAACGGCAACAACCCTCCGCGAAATCTTAAGGAATTGCGCTCAACCTACAGCTTAATGTCAAAGTTGATCTCGGGAACGGCGGCCAAGTCGGCCAACGTCACGCCGTCGACGTACTTTTCGATCACGTCGTCCAAACCGCGCCAGAACTTGACGGTCGAGCAAAGATCGCTGCGAGTGCAGCTGTTGTCGATGCCATCGCACGCCACTGGAGCCGTGCTGCCCTCGACGGCGCGCAGGATGTCGCCGGCACGCACCTCGGCTGGATCCTTGGCCATCATGTAGCCGCCGCCCTTGCCGCGCACGCTCTTAAGCAGGCCCGCCTTCATAAGCGGACGAACCAGCTGCTCCAAATACTTTTGTGAGATATGCTCGCGGTCGGCAACCTCGCGCAGGGCAATCTTGCCCTCGGCGTCACCAAGCGCTGCGATATAGATCATCAGACGGAGGGCATAGCGGCCCTTAGAAGAAATGAGCATACCTACCCTCTCATCGTTGCCGAGACAAAATACCAGGCTTGTTTGTCCCAAATCTTATGCACGCGGGGCAAACAAGCCTGATTATTATGTCCCACATCTAAAAAGTCGAGTGGATTAGTCGGGTTTTCCCTTGACTAACGCCGAACCCATAGTAACTTTATTCCGAGAAGATTCCTAGGGTTTAGTACACCTATGAGTACACCATATACAGAGAGGGACAGCATGAGCGCAAATCCGCTGCTTTCCATCGAAGGTCTGACCGCCTCCGTGGACGAGAAGACCATCCTCCACAACGTCAACCTCAACGTCGCCGCCGGCGAGACCCACGTTCTGATGGGACCCAACGGCGCCGGCAAGTCCACCCTCGGCCACCTGGTCATGGGCGACCCCGTTTACACGGTCAACGACGGCCGCATCGTCTTTGACGGCCAGGACATCACTGAGCTCACCACCGACAAGCGCTCGCGCGCCGGCCTGTTCCTGAGCTTCCAGGCCCCGGTCGAGATTCCGGGCGTGCCGCTGTCGAGCTTTTTGCGCGCCAGCATCGCCGGCCGCCCCGGCCTGGAGATGAAGGGCAAGGAGTTCCGCCGTCGCGTCAAGGAGCTCGCGGCAGAGCTCAACATGGATACCGCCTACCTCAACCGCGAGCTGGGCGTGGGCTTCTCGGGCGGCGAGAAGAAGAAGGTCGAGATGCTCCAGCTCCTGTTGCTGCAGCCCAAGCTCGCCATCCTCGACGAGACCGACTCGGGCCTAGACGTCGACGCCCTGTCCACCGTCAGCCACGGCATGGACGCCTACCGCAAGAGCTGCGACGGCTCCATGCTCATTATCACGCACAACACGCGCATCCTGGAGCACTTGGATGTCGACCGCGTCCACGTTATGGTCAAGGGTCACATCGTGCGCGAGGACGACGCCTCGCTCATCCCCTGGATCGACAAGAACGGCTTTGAGACCTTCGAGCGCGAGGCCGCCGAGCAGCGCGCCCAGGCCGAGGCCGCCGCTGCCGAGCAGCAGGCGTAAAGGGGCGACGCAATGACCAAGAACCGCACCGAGGTCGCGGACATCGACCGCAGCCTCTACGACTTCACCTATGGCGAGGAGGGATTCGAGCGCCTCGACGCCGGCATCACGCCCGACATCGTGCGCGAGATCAGCGCCAAGAAGGACGAGCCGCAGTGGATGCTCGACCTGCGCCTCAAGTCCCTCGAGATCTTCAATCGTTTTCCCGACCCGACGTGGGGCCCCTCCATCGAGGGCCTGGACATGGACAACATCGTCACCTACGTCAAGCCCAACACCGACCAAAAGCACGACTGGGAGTCGGTGCCCGACGACATCAAGAACACCTTTGAGCGCTTGGGCATCCCCGAGGCCGAGCGCAGCTACCTGGCGGGCGTCGGCGCGCAGTACGACTCCGAGCTGGTCTACCACAACATGCAGGACACGGCGTCCAAGATGGGCATCGTCTACTCCGGTATTGAGGAAGCCCTGCACGATCCGCAGTGGGAGCCGCTCATCCACGAGAAATTCATGACGCTCATCCCGCCCACCGACCACAAGTTTGCGGCCCTGCACGGCGCCGTGTGGTCGGGCGGCTCGTTTGTCTACGTGCCCAAGGGCACCAAGCTCGACTTCCCGCTGCAGAGCTACTTCCGCCTCAACGCCAAGGGTGCCGGCCAGTTTGAGCACACGCTCATCATCGTCGAGGACGATGCCGACCTGCACTTTATCGAGGGTTGCTCCGCGCCCAAGTACAACGTGGCAAACCTCCACGCCGGCGCCGTCGAGCTCTTTGTGGGCAAGCGTGCGCACCTGCGCTACTCGACCATCGAGAACTGGTCCAAGAACATGTACAACCTCAACACTAAGCGTGCGCGCGTGGACGAGGACGGCGACATCGAGTGGATCAGCGGCTCCTTCGGCAGCCACGTGGGCTACCTCTACCCCATGAGCGTGCTCAATGGTCGCCGCGCCCGCTCGAGCTTTACCGGCATCACCTTTGCCGGCGCCGGTCAGAACCTCGACACCGGCTGCAAGGTCGTGCTCAACGCACCCGATACCTCGGCAACCGTCGAGACCAAGGGCATCTCCAAGAGCGGCGGCATCCAGACGTTCCGCAGCTCCATCGTGGCCACGCCCAAGGCCGAGGGCTCCAAGGCAACCGTGAGCTGCCAGTCGCTGATGCTCGACGACCAGAGCCGCTCCGACACCATTCCGGCCATGGACATCCGCGCCAAAAACGTCGATATCGGCCACGAGGCCACCATCGGCCGCATCGGCGACGACAAGGTGTTCTACCTGATGAGCCGCGGCATCTCGGAGGAAGAGGCCCGCACCATGATCGTCAACGGCTTTGCCAACCCGGTCTCCAAGGAGCTGCCGCTGGAGTACGCCGTCGAGATGAACAACCTGATCAAGCTCGAGATGGAAGGAGCGATCGGATAATGAAACAGACCACGAACACCGCTGCTACCACCCTTGAGCAGGTCAATGCGATGCCGGCTGCCACTTGGGGTTGGCTCAAGATGAACCAGACCAAGCTCGAGCTTTCGGACGAGCTTGCCGCCGCTTCCACCGAGGCCGTTGAGATCGAGGGCTTGGACGAGCAGTTTGCTGGCGTGGCAGACGCGTTCGACGCTGCCATGGACGCCATGGCCGAGCGCTTCCCCGAGCGCCGCGCCTCCGCCCCCGGCGATGCCGCCGACCGCGCCCGCATCACGCCCGAGACCGAGCTCGACGTGCCCGCCACCTCTGTTTACCAGGCCGGCGCCATCAAGCTCGAGGAGGAGCTCTCCCCCGCTGAGGCCTTCGAAACCGGCATGGGCGAGGCTGCCTACGCCTACTTAGCCGAGCACGCTACCAAGCGCATCGTCATCGATGTGCCCGCATACAAGCACGCCACGGTTACCGTGCGTGTGAGCGGTGTCGATGCCGCCGCGGCCATCGCCGCCATCGACGTCGTCGTCCATCCGCAGGCAACGCTCGACCTGCAGATCGCCCTGGACTCCCCCGTCAACGGCCAAGGCGTCGTGGGCGCTGTGCTGCGCGTGTGCGCTCACGAGTACGCCACCGTCAACTTGACCTGCACGCAGACGCTCGATGACAGCTGGATCGCACTCGATGACACCGGCCTGTTCCTGGACGAGGGCGCGCGCGTCAACGTGCAGCACACCGTCCTGGGTGCCGGTGCCAGCGCCACCGGCCTTGCCGGCGACCTGCTGGGCGACACCGCCAAGGTGACGATCGATACCGATTACCTGGGTGCCCGCGAACAGGTGCGCGACTTTAACTACGAGCTGCGCCACCGCGGTCGTAAGACCGAGTGCGAGATCGACGCCAATGGCGTGCTGACCGGCACGTCCAAGAAGGTCTACCGCGGCACCATCGACCTCGTGCACGGCTGCAAGGGCGCCGTCGGCACCGAGCGCGAGACCGTACTGCTCGCCAACAAGGGCGTCGACAACAAGACCGTCCCCGTCATCCTCTGCGACGAGGACGACGTCGCCGGCAACCACGGCGCCACCATCGGCCACGTCCGCGACGAGCAGCTGTTCTACCTCGCCTGCCGCGGCCTTGACCAAAACGCTGCCGAGGACCTGTTCATCCGCGCCAAGCTTGAGGACGCTGCGCTTTCCGCCACTGACGAGCGCACCCGCGCCGCCGTCGTCCGCTTGGGCAACAACCTGATCGACAACTTTGAAGAGGAGCTCGCATGATCGACACCGAGCACGTTAAATGCGACACCTGTACTGCCCCCGAGCCCATGGAGCTCGACGCCAGCGACGAGGCTTCGCGCGGCTGGCCCACTGTGGACATCGAGACCAACCCCTACAAGGGCCAGTTCCCGCTGTTCCAGCAGCACCCCGAGATCGTCTTCCTCGATAGCGCCGCCACCGCACAGCGCCCTGCCTGTGTGCTCGACGCCGAGCGTGACTTCTATCAGCGCATGAACGCCAACCCCCTGCGCGGCCTGTACTCGCTGTCCGTCGAGGCCACCGAGGCTATCGCGAAGGTGCGCCAGCAGATCGCCGACCTCATCGGAGCCTCCCAGGCCAACGAGGTCGTCTTCACCCGCAACACGAGCGAGTCGCTCAACCTGGTCGCCAAGAGCTTTGCGCCCACAGTGCTCGAACCGGGCGACGAGGTCGTCATCACCATCATGGAGCACCACTCCAACCTGATTCCGTGGCAGCAGGTCTGCCGCGAGACCGGCGCCAAGCTCGTCTACCTCTACCCCACCAAGACCGGCCAGCTCACCACCGAGGAGGTTCTTGCCAAGGTTGGTCCCAAGACCAAGATTCTGGCCGTGGGACAGGTTTCTAACGTGCTGGGCGTCGAGAACCCGGTCAAGAACCTCGGCAAGCTCGTCCACAAGTACGGCGGCTATCTGGTCGTCGACGGCGCGCAGTCGCTGCCGCACATGCCGGTCGATGTGGCCGACCTGGGAGCCGACTTCTTTGCCTTTAGCGCACACAAGGCCATGGGCCCCATGGGCATCGGCGTGCTGTGGGGCAAGATGGACCTGCTGAACGCCATGCCGCCCATGCTCACCGGTGGCGAGATGATCGACTCTGTCACCGAGCAGGACGCCGTCTGGGCGCCCGTCCCCGAGAAGTTCGAGGCCGGCACGCAGGACGCCGCCGGCATCTTCGCCACGGGCGCCGCCCTTGATTACCTGGTCAACACGGTGGGTTACGAGAACATCCAGGCCCGCGAGCAGGCGCTCGTCCACTATCTGATGGGCGAACTCATGCAGCTCGACTTTGTCCAAATCATCGGTTCCATCTACTGGGACAACCACCACGGCGTTGTGAGCTTTAACGTCAAGGGCATCCATCCGCACGACGTCGCGAGCATCATGGACATGGACGGCGTCTGCATCCGCGCCGGCCACCACTGCGCGCAGCCGCTGCTTACCTGGCTGGGCGTCGAAAACCTTGCTTGCTGCCGCGCCAGCGTGGCCTTCTACAACGACAAGGCCGACATCGACAAGTTCATCGCCGGCCTGCATCACGTTTGGAGCACGTTCAATGGGTAATCTATACACCTCCACCACGTTTATGGAGCACAACTCGCACCCCGACTATAAGTACGAGATGGATGCCCCCACGCACGAGCACGACGGCATCAACCCCAGCTGTGGCGACGAGCTCACCTTGCAGCTGCGTGTCGAGAAGGGCGTAATCGAGGAGGCCTCCTTTACCGGTCATGGCTGCGCCATCAGCCAGGCCAGCGCCGACATCATGGCCGACCTCATCACCGGCGAGACCGTCGAGGAAGCTCACCGCTTGGCAGAGCTCTTCCTCGCCATGATCCGCGGCGAGAAGCTCTCCGAGGACGACCTGGAAGACCTGGACGAAGCCGCCCAGCTCCAGGACATCTCGCACATGCCCGCCCGCGTCAAATGCGCCGAGCTCGCCTGGCGCACCCTCGACGGCATGCTCGAGGGGCAAACAAACCAGTAGCTTATGCCCCGAATCCAAGGTTTTTGATTGCCGAGCCGCCCGATACGGGCGGCTCTGTTTTTACCTAATGAGCGCGAACGCACAAAGTCCGCGCGTCCGGCGCCCCGTCTGACATTTGCCACACAGCCAGACGCAAACACGGGCGTTTTCCGCAGCACCAAAGTCCTGCGGCAGGGCCCCGGGCCCGCCAAGCAATGCGCCAAGCCCCGTTCTGCGAAGCTCCGACTCGCTTCGCGCCTGCCGCAGACGGGTCCCATAGGGAGCGGCGTGCATTTTTGCGAGTATTCAGCACGCCAAGCTGTGTGTATACGCATCGAAAGCGTTAATCAACGTCTCCAGGCGCATATATATTGTGTTTTAAAACTGACATCGCGGTCTGACGGGACGCAGACACGTGCTTCGGGGCGCAACAGCGGGGATTAATAGCTTAAGAACCCGTATGTTGAAAGATTGCAGCGGTGCCGACAGCACCACGATGTTGAAAACTCCGTTTTTTGCACGGCGCAGACGGGGGTAGGCACGGGCAAACCCGGACCGAGCCGTTATTTTATGCAAGATGGCGATTTTTCTATGCATATTAAGAAGTGCAGTTACCGTACCAAGCTTTTGAACGCTGGTTGCAGCGTATGGACGACTCCAGCTGCAGTGAACAGGCGACCCTACATCACGTTTCCGCCAGCCCTCATCGCCGTTCGCGCGCGGGCGCGCACGATACGAGAGACGGTACTTTTGCCAATCCCGGTATATCGCTCAATCTGGCGCACCGTAAAGCCGGCATTGTTCAATCCAACAATAACGGTATCGCGCTGCGCCGTCGGTGCAGTTTTAACACCGTTGAGCGGCACGCCCAGGCGCTTCGTCATCTTGTCGGCAAAGGCGTGGCGTTCCCATTCCGTCTCTTTCATATCGCACAGCGCTGGCTCACTGCCGTCGGGCGTCGAAAGCGAATAGGCAATAAAGCCCTCGGCAGAACCAAAAAGCTCAAGCACGCAAGAAGGATCAGAAAATCCCCTCGCGACATCAGCCGCGTCACCGTCGTAAGCGCACAAATGCTCCGCAAAGCTACTCCAGGGATAACGCTCGATTAGGCTCATGCCCGCCTCCTGCGGATTGGCGTGAACGGAGCGAATAGCCTCCATCACCTGCCAGTCGGTATCGAGCGAACGCCGGTCAAAACGGTTCTGGAACAGATGGCCTGTGCGCCCCGTGCGCTTATTGAACCGCCGCGCGTACGTCAAAAGCAGCCGGTGCATCGCCGCGCTCATCGCGTCCTCGTAATCTGCAAGTACCAAATGCACGTGATTGCCCATAAGGCACCAGGCGATAACCGTCACGCCCTCCTCCCGGCAGCAGTCGCGCATCAGTTCCAAAAACTCCCACCGGTCTTCATCGCCCTCAAAGATGAGCTGCTTGCCCGCACCGCGGGCACAGACATGGTAAAAGCCGGTAACCGTTCTCCAAACGCGCTGCATGGCGCTCCCTTCGCCGGGATCTGCTTGCCATCCAATACAGCACGATTGAAGCGTGCCATCAAAACATTCACGCAAAACAATACACTCGCGCGGCCAAAGGCAGTAATCAGGCGGCGAACGGCACCGTTGCAACAGGTCAACCCCTGCAACGCTTACAAGAGCTGACCAAAAGCTTGCCCAAGACGGACCCCCTCTACGGAAGTTCACGACCACAGAACATAGCGTTAAACCGTTTCAATTAAAACTTCCGGACTTCTCGCTACGAAAACTGAGCCGTTCACCGAATATTCCGTGCATTTCGCGGTATTATAGGGGCTGCATGTCATGTCCCTTTCGAAGGGTCGCCCGGCAATCGCCAGCCACGACCCCCAGACGGGACGCCAACACGATAGAGAGGAGAGGCATGCAGTACTCACAGGAAGTGGAGAACATGTGCCCCGTTGCCAAGGGTGCATACCACGGCCCCGCACCCATCCCCGAGGAGGGCAAGTGGGTCCAGGCTAAGGAGATTTCCGACATCTCCGGTCTTACGCACGGTGTGGGTTGGTGCGCACCTCAGCAGGGCGCCTGCAAGCTCACGCTGAACGTCAAGGACGGCATCATCGAGGAGGCCCTCGTTGAGACCATCGGCTGCTCCGGCATGACCCACTCT
>CAJLLB010000055.1 GCA_905207425.1 uncultured Collinsella sp. | reverse complement strand
CTCGAGCTCCGCCGGGTCGTTCTCCTCGAGCCAGTCGATCAGTACATCGAGGCCCTTGAGCATTCCGCGATACTCCTCGATATCGCCCAGTGCACCGTAAATCATCTAAATCCCCTCTCGGATCGTTTCCGTGGCGGCTACTCAGCAAACGCATTACCAAAGCTGTTGCCGCCCACATACGTCTACGTCTCGACCAGGGTAAGGTCGGGACTGAACACGACAAAGCCGGCGTCGCGCCCCGGCATAATGCTACTGCACTTGTCGTCGACATGAGCTAGCAAGCAATGCCGGGGCCGACGCCCAAGCTCTTACAGCTCGGTCACGACAACGCCGTTGTAGACCTCGTCCCAACGATCCATGACCAGATGGCCGGTCATGGGATCCATAGCGTTGAGCTTACCGCAGGTGTTGGCGGTACGCAGCACGGTTTCGTCGTCTGCGCCGGCAGCGATGGCATGTGCGAAGCCTGCGATGGTGGAGTCACCAGAGCCCGTAGCGTTAACGGCAGGGATATCGGGCGTCTTTGCGCGGAACGCACGGCCATTGTGGAAGCCAACGGAGCCGGCAGCGCCCATGGACACGACGACCCAGGGGATATCGGAGAAGCGGGCATCAGAGGCGAGCGCGGCGCGGAGCTCGTCCACATCGTCGGTGGTAAAGCTCGTGCCCAGAAGGCCGTTGATCTCGGTCAGGTTAGGCTTGACCAGCTCGGGCTTAATTTCGGACTTAAGGGCGGCCTCGAGCGAAGCACCCGAGGTATCGAGCAGCACCTTGGCGCCGGCGTTCTCGGCAATGCCCGTGATCTTGGCGTAGTAGTCCGCCTCGACGCCGCGGGGCAGCGAACCCGAGATGGTAACGACATCGGCCTTGCTCGCAAGCTCGGTAAACTTGGCGGTAAAGGCATCGAGCTCCTCAGGGGCAATCGTCGGACCGCTCTCGAGCAGCTCGGTCTGGTTGCCGGCGTGGAGGATGTTGAGGCAAATGCGAGTCTCGCCCTTGATGGGTACAAAATCATTCTTAATGCCGTTGGCATCCATGAGCTCGGCCATGTAGGCGCCCATGTGGCCGCCGAGCAGACCGGTTGCCACAACGTCGTCGCCCAGCTGACCCAGTACACGGGCCACGTTGAGGCCCTTGCCGCCGGCGGTCTTTTCGGGCGTCACACGGTTGACGTCGTCGATAACGAGCTCATCGAGCTGATAGCGCGTATCGACAGACGGGTTCATCGTAACGGTGAGGATCATTTTTAGCTCCTTATCTCGCAGGCTCCTTGTGCCTCGCGATACGAGTCGACAAAACGGAATTACAGAATCTCAATCGTGAACGAGCGAACGACGGTCTCCTTGGGCTTGGCGACAAGGCAGCCGCGCTTATGCTCAAGCACGTCGTCCTCATCGGAACAGGTCGAAAGGCCACCCCAGGGCTCAACTGCCACAAAATCGCCCTCGGGCTTACTCCACACAATGAGATACGGGAAACCCTCAAAGCTCAAGCGAACGCCCTTGTCCTCGCCCTTCTTGGAAAGCGTGACCTGACGGCTCTCGAGCACGTCAAAGATGGTCTCCGCAAAATCGAAGAGCTCATGCGACAGGGGTAGCGTCTTTCCCACCATAGGGTTCTTGGAGCGGTTAGCCACATCAATCAATCCGGTCGAGGGTACGGCGGTGCAAAGCTCCGCAGCCTCGTCCTTCTCGAAGCGCAACTCGTAGTCCGTATAGGCCTCGCCCTCGTCGAGCGGGCACCTAAAGCCGGGATGACCGCCGATAAAGAACGGCATGTCCTCGGTTCCCTCGTTGGTCACCTCATAGGAAACGCGCACGGCAGCGGCCTCGAGCGTATAACGAGCGACAAGCTTAAACGGGTACGGATAATCGCTCAGCAGCGCGGCGTTATCCTCCGAAGCCAGGCACATCGCCAGCTCGTTCTCGCCTTGGCTCAGCAGCTTCCACTCCTGCTTGCGCGCAAACCCGTGGCGAGCGAGCTTTACATGATGCCCGGCAAACGTCATGGCGCTGTTGTCACGCAAGCCTCCGCAAATCGGGAAGCAAATCGGCGCCTGGCCGGACCACACGGCGGGATCGCCCTGCCACAAATACTCGCGACCATCGGCCTCAATCGAGGTAAACGAGCCGCCGGCCGTGGACACCCTAATAGAAATCGAATCGTTGGAGAGAGCGTATTCCATTGCCCATCCTTTCGAACAACTGCTTTTGCTCGCAAGTACCTGTCTCGGCCCTGACCGAAGGACAAACCCGCACGTTCATCGATGCGTCCGGTATCCCAGCCATGCAACGGGGTACCATACAGACATTGACGTCATTACAGCTGAAAGGCCTTCTTATGCGAACCATCATCCTCTACGCCTCGCGCCACCACGGCAATACGAAAAAGCTCGTGGACGCCATCGTTGAGGCGCACCCCGAGATCGATACCCTCGATGTAAAGACGCTCGGTAAAAACGAGTATCCCGACCTGCACGAATACCATCTGATCGGTGTCGCCACGGGCATCTATTACTCCGAGATCGACAAGGACATGGCACGCGTGCTCACTAACGTGCTGCAGCCGCAGGACAAGGTGTTTGGCCTTATGACCTACGGTGGCAAAAACAAGTGGTACGGCAAGGATATCGATGGCATCTGCCGCATGAGGCAGGCCATCTTTATGGGTGTCTACGGCTGCCCCGGCTTTGATACGTGGGGGCCGTTCAAACTCACCGGCGGTGTCCAAAAGGGACACCCAACCGCTGAGGAAATTAAGGGCGCCGTCGACTTCTTCGACAAGATCGAAGACGAGTATGGCGACATCATCGTCGAAGAGTACGCCAAGCGCGAAAAGCGCCTAGCATACGAGAAGGAGCATCCTGCGGGAGGTCTGGTGGCCGGCGTTAAGCGCACGGCAAAGAAGATCGCCAACAAACTGTAACTGTGAAGGTGCTTTTGAGCGTTTAACCCATACGGCGGGTCCGAGCAGATTCGGGCCCGCCGTCTTTTTCTATCGTTACTCGGTAAAGGCGTTGCCGACGCTCTGGCCGCCAACATACGTCTCGACGAGGGTGAGCTCATGGTCGAACACGACAAAGTCGGCGTCGCGACCCGGCATGATGCTGCCGCACTTATCCTCGATGTGCGCAGAGCGAGCCGGCACCTCGGTTGCCATGCGAATGGCGATATCGGCGCTGGCGATGCCCCAGTCGACGATGTTCTTGACGCCCTGGGCAAGCGTGAGCACCGAGCCGGCAATGCTCTTGCCGTCGGCGAGCCAGCACAGGTTGTCCTTCATGATGACGTCCATGCCACCACTGGTGTAGCTGCCCTCGGGCATGCCGCCGCAGCCCAGGCAGTCAGTGATGAGCACCGTGTGTTGCCAGCCCTTTGCCTGCAGCAGCGCCTTGATGGCGGCAGGGTTAACGTGCTTGCCGTCACAGATGATCTCGGCGTAGGTCTCGGGCGTGGACATGGCAGCGCCCACGACACCGGGCTCACGGTGATGCAGCCCGCGCTGACCGTTATAGGTATGCGTAAAGCAGCTGGCACCGGCGTTGATGGCGGCGATGCACTCATCGTAGGTGGCGTCGGAGTGACCGATGCTGGTCACCACACCCTTGGCGTTCAGAGCAGCCGCATAAGCAGCGGCACCGTCGCGCTCGGCCGCCATGGCGCTCTTAACGATGCGACCACCCGCAGCCTCCTGCCACTGATCAAAGATCTCCTCGGAGGGATTGATGAGGTAAGCGGGGTTCTGCGCGCCCACGTGCTTCATGGTAAAGAAGGGGCCCTCCAGGTAGATGCCCTGAATGCGGGCACCGCAGAAGTCGGGGCCGCGACCCTCGTCCGCCTGAGCGATGGCGGCGCAGGCGTCCTTGATCTGCTCGACGCCATCGGTGAACGTCGTGGGCAGCCAGCTGGTGGTACCGCGACGGGCGAGCTCGGTCGAGCTGATATCGATGCCCTCGGGATCATTATCGGTAGTTGAGTGGTTGTAGAAGCCATGGATGTGAGTATCGACCATACCCGGTGCGATCCACGACCCCGTGTAGTCCTTAATCTCGCAAGAGGGCTCGTCGGCCTGCCAGGCGCTAAAGACGCCATCCTCGACCATAAGATAGCCGCCCAGTTGCGGGCCTGCCGGCAAGAAGAACTTGTCAGCCTTAATTGCGTACGTGCTCATATGCACTCCTTGCTTCTAAAGCAGTTGACTGTGGTGATGCTATACCCAGCTCAGGTAAAACAAAAAGCGCCCGCCCGCCGTTATGAGCGGACGGGCGCCCTTACAGAGGGACGCGATTAAGCGGTGAAGGGGTGAATCGTCACGCCCTTGACCACGCGGTTGACCGTGCCGGTGGGGCTCGGCGTATCGGGCGTGTTGCCCACGCGCACGGAGTTGAGCAGGCTGATGGCCTGGGCAAACATCACGAACGGCAGAGCGAGGTAGCCCTCGGGAAGCGCTTCGTAGCCCTTAAAGGTGAAGGACTCACCCTCATAGACGGTAGCACCTTCCTGCTGAACGGCGATGGTGTGCTGAGCGATTTCGTCGCCACCGATCTCGTTGAGGATGTCGATGTCGTACTGACGGGTGTAGGCGTCGTTGTTGACGAACACGAAGACGAGCGTCTTATCGTCGACGAAGGACTTGGGTCCGTGACGATAGCCCATGGAGGTGTCGTAGGAAGTAGCGACCAGACCGTGAGCGAGCTCGAGGATCTTGAGCTGGCTCTCCTGGGCAAGGCCACCAAAGGAGCCAGAACCCAAGTAGGTCACGCGGCTGAAGTCGCCAGCCAGGTAATCGGCGATCTCAGACTCACGAGAGATGACCTCCTCGCCCATCTTGGCAATCGTCTCGACCCACTCGGCCTTCTGCTCGTCAGAGGCAGTGTCGAAAATAAGGGTGGAGAGCAGGGTCATGCAGGAATAAGAGCCAGTCATGGCGAAGCCCTTGTCGTTGGCGCGCGGAATGAGCAGCGTCAGCGCATTGGGATCATCGGCAGACTCGACGGCGAGCTTGCCCTCGGGAGCGCAGGTGATGTTGAGGAACTTGACGTTGTGGACGAGCTCCTTGGCAACGGCAACGGCGGCAAGGCTCTCGGGGCTGTTGCCAGAACGGGCAAAGGAAACCACGAGCGTGGGATCCTCGGCGCGCAGGAAGTCGCGCGGGGCGCTCACGATGTCGGTCGTGGCGATGGGCTTAAAGTCGTAGAGATCAGTGTTGCCAGCGTGACGCAGGTACGGGGCGCAGGTATCGCCAACGTAGTCGGACGTACCGGCACCGGTGAAGACAACGGACAGACGACCCTCGCCCATAGCGCGAGCCTCGGCCAGGAAGGCCTCGATGGCCTCCTTGTTCTCGCGATAGATGTTGAGCGTATCACGCCAAAGCTCGGGCTGCTGAGCAATCTCGGCCGTGGTGATCTGGGCGCCGAGCTCGGTGAGCTCCTCGACACTCTTCTCGAACATTTCTAATACCTCTTTCTTTACTAAATTGCCTGATATACAAAGACTCAACCTGAAAAGTCAAATCGAGTAGTAGTCATAGGCTGTTTTTCTTTCGTTAGCACTCGTATCCGATCACAAAGTATCTCGATAGTGAGAGATTCTGTACTTGAACTTGTCGGCACGAGCCACCGAAAGCGTGAACTCGACAACATCATTTTGGGTGTTGTGAGTAGTTCGGACTATGTCCAGAACTGGCGCACCCTCACCAATACCTAGAAGCCGAGCGTCACATGGACGTGCTATACCCGCAGAGAACTCCTCATCCGCCACTCGAATTTTCTGCTGATAATCCTGCTCAATAACATCGTAAAGGGGCTTTTGTTCGAGTAGAGGACGCTTGAGTGAAATAAAGAGCCTTGCTGGAAGATAGCTACGCTCAACCATCATAGGTATACCATCTGCCATTCGTAAACGTTTGAGTTTTAATACCTTTTCACCCAAATGAATCCCCATTTGCATCGAGAGCGTTTTATCTGCTTCCATTTCACAGAACTCTAAGATGGTTGTTTCTGGCAGCCGGCCCATCGCTTTCATCTGTTCAGTAAAACTGTACGATTGGGTAAGATTTGTTGCTTGAGTTAGTCGATCGGCAACAAACGTACCGCGACCTTGTTTTCGCACAATCCGACCAAGATACTCAAGTTCCTGAATTGCAAGCCGGACAGTCGACCGCGAAAGCCCGAAACGTTCGGCAAGCTCACGTTCGGACGGAATCAAATCACCTGGCTGATATTCATGATCAATTTTTTCAATCAGAATATCTACGAGCTGGTCATATAGCGGTTGTCTGTGCCTCGTGCACGTCATGATATTCTCCACGTAATGAGCAATTGACCAATACTTCAGCCTTCAGGTAACGCACCAACATGTCCCATAAATGGGCTAATAGCGACACTACATCTCATCGTCTTCATCAATGTCAGCACTCTCGAGTTTCTTGAGATCGACTCCCTCACGACCAACGACCCGTGCGCGTTCGGCAAGTTCATCAAGCGTTGGGTCTCCAAACGCACGCGTCATAACGAGCTCCACCAACATAGGTAGATTTGTTCCGGTGACAACGGTCACGTTATCGAGCTCAGTCGTCATTGGGATAGCTTGATTGAACGGAGTACCGCCAAGCAAATCAACAAACACCAATACGCCATCACAAGCTTGACGCATCTTGGCAATGCAGGTTCGCAAATCATCACCAAAAGTAACCGCCTCCGAGCCCGCAAAAGGAACTACCTCAAAATTAGGCTGTTCGCCGGCGACCATATCCACAGCGCTTTTCAAACCAGGTGCAAACTGACCGTGACCAGTTAGTACAAATCCAATCATTCTATCTACCTTTCTACCGTTCGCTTTCTCTAGCCATAGAACCCCTCAAAAGGGCTCTTACGACCACTGCATCATTAAAGTTTAGTGAGTATTTTGTTTTATCGTGGGAGGTCTGTGAGTGTCTCTAAGCTGCTTTTCAAGGTTGCGATATCTACGTGCTTCGCCCTTGTTCCCGCTGCTCTCATATTGATATGAAAGCAGCAGATAGAGCTTTCCGCGTAACCCAAGGTCATTCGTATCCAGCATAGCTTCCATCTCATCGATCTTATCATGCCGACGGCAAAAGACTATGTCGTAGGTTAATTGACTGTCCGCCAAAATGCCCTTCGACACGATGGGGCGCATCTCTTCCAACATGGACGCCGCCCGCTTCCGGTCACCCGTCTTGATATAGAAATTAAAGGCGCGAACCGCAAGCTGTCGACGTTGCTTATCGCTGCACGACATCTCCAGCAAGTGGTCAAGCATTCGATCTGCATATGCGTCCATATCAGCAGCTTCGTAGATAGTGAAACGAAGGTAATACTGCTTATACGTAGACATTACTATACGCGCTAGTTTGCGATCGAGCAGGTCTATGCAATCTTGGTATAAGCCCAAGTTAAACAATACCTGCAATTTCATATCGAAGTATTTTTTCGCTCCTTCGGTCACAGCGAAATAAGCCACGACAACACAAATGAACAGGACAATCCAAAATGGCATTGCACTATATTCCCTTCAAGGCAGCCTTAATGAATTAATCGAACACGATGACTGCATAACCGCCTATGAAAAGCGGTGTCCGACAAAACAAAAGAGGCGCACACTCCAGGGGATATGGCGATAAAGTCGCCTTGGAGGTGTGCGCCACATCTTAATTGAGGATCAAATGTCGCGACAATATGGGGTACTTAGCCCTTGCAAATGATACCGAATGCACCCAAGGCAATGGACAGAACCAAGACGATAAAGATGGCCTTCGTCGAGGTCATGCCCTTCTTACCGAGGAGCCAGTATACGAAGCCGACGAGTGCGGCAGGAACCAGCTTGGGGCAAATCATATTGCAGATGTTCTGCAAGTCAACGGTAACGCCGCCGATAACAGGCTTCGCCGCAATAACGATACCGACATTGGTTGCGACCAGAGCACCGACCATAAAGACACCCATTACGGAGGCCGCGTCGGTCAACGCATTCAGGCGATCGCTCATGGTGGTGACGAGCTTCATACCCTGCTCATAGGCCATGTGGGTCTGCTTGCAGCGGAACCAGTCAACAAGGATGTTCACGACGACCCAGATGAAGATACCCAAGGGGTTGCCGTTCATGGCCATATTGGCAGCCAGAGCGCCGAAAATGGTCGGGAGCAGCGAACCGAAGATGGAATCGCCGATGGAAGCCAGCGGTCCCATGAGACCAGTCTTGAGACCGGCAACAGCCTCGAGGCCCTCAATGCCCTCCTCTTCCTCGATCGCCAAATCGATACCGGTGATGATCGTGTTGAGGAAGTTTGAGGTGTTGAAGAACGGTGCGCACTGGGCGCGGCAGGCTTCCTTTAGCTCCGGCGTGCCGTCGCCGTACAGCTTACGCAGTGTGGGCAGGATAATCCAGAGATAACCAGAGTGTTGCATGCGCTCGTAGTTCCAACCATCCTGGAAACCAAACAGGTTACGACGGTTGATCTGCGCAAGGTCGTCCTTGGTAATCTTGTAGCCAGTGGTGCCATTGGCGAGTTTCTCATTAGAGCTCATCGTCGTCTCCCTCCGCAGCGCCAGCAGCAGCGACGGGACGCTGGTTGTTCTTGTAGTACAGCAAAGACAGAGCAAAGCCAATAATAGCGATCGCCAGCATCGACATGTTATTGAACATACCGACCATATCCACGGCGCCCTTACCAAGCGCACCGTTCACAGCGACGATGTTGGCGTTGAGGTTCATGATGCTCGTGAAGGCCGTACCAAACAGGGCGGCGACTACAAAGCCGAGCAGCAGGTAGGCGACGTGCTTTTTGACCGGCAGGTAACGGAGCAGAATGGCGAAGCCAACGGCGGGCAAGGCACCGCCAGCAACAGACAGACCGTCACCCAGCCACTTCCAGTCGCCGTTGAGGGCGGTGGTGATGCCCTCGACCACGCCCTGGCCAAATGCGAGAGCCAGGAAGACCGGAATCATGCGGGACAACATCCAGGAAACGGCACCGAGCAAGTAGTGTACGTTGTAGGCGCCCCAGTTCATCTTCTCGATATCGGCATCGCACATGTGACCGAAGAACGTGTTGGCGAAACGGCCGGCGATATCGGTGTAAACGAGAATGGCAGCGACAGGTACGCCGATGGCGGCAAGAGCCGTCTCGGGATTCATGCCCGCACCCACGGCAAAGGCAGTGGCGACCAGAGTGCCGGAGTTGGCATCGATACGAGAGGCGCCGCCAAAGGTACCAACGCCCAGGACGGTGAGCTGCATGCTGCCGCCGATAAACAGGCCAGTCTGCAGGTCGCCCATAATCAAACCGGTAATCATACCGGAGAAGACGGCTGAGCCGGCACAGGTGTACCAGTTCAGCTCATCCATAATCTGATAACCCGCATACAGGGTTAACAGAAGAATCTGCCACCAAGCAATCATGGTAAACTCCTTATTTAAGGTGTAACAGTTTCTACAATACCAATACGCTTATATAAACCGTGCATCCCCCTTCACGGCCTAGCGTTAATTCGACTAGAGCGTGAGAGCCTCTGGGTTATCCTGCGGCGTCAGCTGAATGACAATAGGAAGATTATCGGCCTTGAGTTTGGCAAATGCGTCAAGGTCCCCCTGGTCGCAACTAATGTTGCGATTCAGCTTCTTGACCGGCTCCATTGTCGTCATATTACCGACGATGAGCTGCTCAAGCTTAACACCTTGTTCCAAAAGTCGAACGTAGACCTCAGGCTTTTTCGCAACAATGAAGAGACGTTGCGCATCATATTTGCCAGCAGTGATGTTGGCAGCGGCCTTGTCGACAGGAAGCACGGACAACTTCACAGTTGCCGGGCAAGCCATGCGAAGAACCTGCTTTTGGGTAGCATCTTGCGATACCTCGTCGTCAACTACCATGAAGCGGCTTACCTGACGGGCGTTAGACCAGAGGTTTGCCACCTGTCCGTGAATCAAGCGAAAGTCGATTCGTGCGCCTACAATCATTTCTACTCAACTCCTTCTTGTTCAAGTGTACGGATAACGGGCTCAGAGCGAAGGGAGATTTTCGCATCATACACGCCCTCTGTTTCGAACATAACGAGTTCATTGGTACCAGGGTGTAATAAACCGTGCGGAACATAGAGCGTCATGATGGGACCCTTATCCCAAAAACGTCCGACATTCGTTCCGTTTACGAATGCCACACCCTTTCCAAAACCCGTAGTGTCGATAAAGGTATCAGCCGGCTCAGATATATCAAACTTTGCGCGATAAAAGGAAGGTTGCCCCTCTACCCAGCCGGCGGAATAATCAAGATTATCGATGTTATCGAGTGGCAGACAACGCATCTCCCAACCGGTAACAAAGTGAAGATCAACGCAAACTCCTGTCCTAATGCCCTTATGCTGCGTATCGGCGAGCAACTTGTGACCATAATTGACGCGACCCATATCCTCGGTCAGAACATCCAGGCGGTTTTGTTCACAGGGAAGAACGCAGTGAATATCTTCCCCGATGTGCTCCTGATACTGCGTCGCCACTTTGTCACCGTTCACAAACACCTGTGCACGGTCGCGGGCGTCAATAACCCGAATACGTTCTTCATCTGCACGGTCACGCTCGACAGTCGTGGTATATAACGTATATCCATACGACTGACCCATCTCTTCCATGGGCATAGGATATTGGGCTTCAATCGGCTCCGAAAGAATATCGAGCACATTAAAGAGACTTACGCGCTCACTCACCGAAATATCGGGCATGGAAAACGTCTTTTTTGTTAACGGCTTGCTTTGCGCGATATCGGGATACAGCTCGTGAACTGTCCTTTGAATTGCGAAGTATTTCTCGGTCGGGTTGCCCTGTTCGTCCAATGGAGCATCGTAGTCATATGATGTCACCTGGTGCAGGTCATGCGTATGGCGTGCAGAACATCCGTTCATAAATCCAAAGTTGGTGCCTCCATGAAACATGTAGAGGTTTAAAGATCCACCAAGCTCGAGCACCTCGCGAACGCAAGAGGCAAGATCTTCGGGATCGCGTCTGACGACGTTCTCCCCATAGCGATTGAACCAGCCGTCCCACAACTCCATGCACATAAGAGGCCATTGTTTTCCATGCTCCTTGTGAAAAGCAGAAAGAGCCTCAAAGTTCTCCTTTGCATGAGAACCAAAGTTGCCGGTGCACAACACATCATCGTCAATGAGCGTACCGGCACGAAGACACCCACGCCACGGGCCATCGGAAGTACAAAGGGGCACGGAAACCCCACGCTCGACCATAAGGCGACGAATCGCACGAAGATAGTCCTTATCCTCGCAATATGATCCATACTCGTTTTCAACCTGCATCATGATGATGTTTCCGCCCTTGTCAATCTGACGCGGGACGAGTATCGGCATGAGATGGTCGTAGTAATGCGCAACGTGAGCAAGAAACTTGGGGTCGCTGCTACGCGGTCTCATATCATGTTGGCGCAGCAGCCATGCTGGCATGCCGCCAAATTCCCATTCTGCGCAAATAAACGGAGAAGGCCGAACAATTGCATACAGACCGAGTGACGCCGCCTCATCAAGAAATGCCGCCAAATCAATTGAACCAGAAAAATCGAAGACGCCAGGCTTTGGCTCATGAAGATTCCACGGTACATACGTTTCGACCGTATTAAACCCAAGAGCCTTAAGGTTATAGAGCGAGTGGTGCCAGTCGCTCGGATGAACACGCATATAGTGAATCGCCCCCGACAAGATGGTGAACGGCTCATCATCGAGTAGGAATTGATTGGTGATCTTAAACGAATGCATGCTACTCCCGATCTTCGTGCTCTACGACGCGGATGCCGGTTCCCCGACCCTCAGCTAAACCGCCTTGCCTATTATGGACGCATTGACGCAATTATGTAGTCAGAATCTGAAGTGGTCCGTAAACGGTAGCCAAATGACGATGAACGGCTTTAATGAACAAAATATAAACCCGCTGGTAAATTACTTTTTTACTATAGATTTCTAGCGATTCTATATTTGAAAGGTGGTATGTACCAGCTATCCACTATTTCATACTAGTTACATTATGCTTCAATCGCATTTCTTCAAATGCTTATCTACTTTGTTGTTGCCGATTTGAGTGCGCGTGCGCCAACCCAAGCATCGTCACGGCTTCAGTTCCCCTATTCATAAACATAAAACCCCGCCAAACGTGATTCCCCTAGGGAAAACACGCTTGGCGGGGTCGTAGCGTGATTTCCCTAGGGGAATCACGCCATCAGACGAGCAGCTCAGCCGAGCAGCGCGCTACTCCTCCCAGTAAGCATCTGCAAGCAGCTTAAAGCAGATCTTCTTGACCGGCTGCGCACCATCGCCCGGGAACTCGAGCGTGGGCATATGAGGCTCGCCGGCAACAAACAGCG
>CAJLLB010000054.1 GCA_905207425.1 uncultured Collinsella sp. | reverse complement strand
GCTGCGGGAACGTCCTATCCGCTCAATGTGTTCGGCTGAGATCGGAAATCAACCCACCACAAAGGAGTAGGCTTCTATTCCGATTTTCAAATATCTCAATCTGTAACATCTGGGCGGGCAAATTGGCTCTATCTGTTACAGATCGAGACAAAAGGTAGGCGTCGGGACGAACATCTCATTCTGTAACAGTAAGACGACTTTTAACGGTCTAGATGTTACAGATTGAGACAAACCGCTGGGATGGGTCAAAACCACCACAAAGGTGCCTGTCCCCTTTGTGGTGGTTGGGGCGTTAGGGGAGGAGCTTCATGGCGGCGTCGTGGGCGGCGTGCTCGTAGGTGTCGTCGAGGGGCTTGAGCGGCAGCAGGGCGGCGGCCTGTGCATCGCCACGGTGCTCGAGGGCATGGGCGATCAGCCAGTCGGCGAGCTCGGGGTTCTTGGGCAGCGCCGGGCCATGCAGGTACGTGCCGATGACGCCCTTGTAGATCAGGCCCTCAAAGCCATCGTCGCCGTTGTTGCCGGTGCCCGCGACGACAGACGTTCCGAGCGGCGTGGCCTCTGCATCGAGCAGGGTGCGGCCGCCGTGGTTTTCGAATCCTACAAAGGGTTCGGGTGCCAGGTCGGTCTTGACGGCGACGTTGCCGATCAGGCGATCGGAGCCACGTACGGTTTCGGCGGCAATGACGCCCAGGCCCTCAATGCGATCGTCGCCCATGTAGTACGAACGGCCGAGCAGCTGATAGCTGCCACAGATGGCAAGCAGTGTGCCGCCGTCCTCAACATAGGCCGCGACCTTGTCTTTTTGAGCGAGCAGCTCGTGTGCCACGGCTAGCTGGTCGCGGTCAGAGCCGCCACCCATCATGACGATATCGGCATCGGTCAAATCAAGCGTTTCGCCCATACGGACCTCGTCCACGCGCACGGGAATGCCGCGCCAGACGCAGCGGCGCTCGAGCGCGATAACATTGCCGCCGTCGCCGTAGAGGTTAAGGGCATCGGGATACAGGTAGACGATGCGCAGCGGGCGCGAAAGCTCGACCGGCGCGACGGCGGAAGGGATGGTGTTGCCATCGGCACGGGCTACGGCGTGCCCGGCAACAGCGTCGGCGGCGGCGCCTTTCAGCCCGTCGAGCTCCTTGACCAGCGGCGGGAAGGCCGTGTAGTTGGCGACGGCGTAGAAGGTGTCATCGGCGGCCTCGTCTGCCACGGCGCCAATTGCCTGCGCGACGTCCGAGATAATCGCGGCATCGATGCCGGCGTACTTGAGGCGCACCTGCATGTCGTGCGCGCGCGTGCCTCCGGCAAAGGCGACAAGACCCGGCGTGTCGGCGATGCGCTCAAAGTCGACGTCGTAGATCCACGATACATCGTGGCCGTCGGCGTCGTTGTCGTTCAGGAAGAAAGCGCAGAGCCTGCCGCCCGCCGTCTTAATGGACTGGATCTGTCGATCGAAGCCCACGGGATTCTTGGCCAGGTTTGCCTCGACGGTGCGACCGGCAATATCCCAGCGGCCCATGCGTCCGCCGGCGGGCACGTAGGCATCGAGCGTGGGCTGCAGGTGCGCGGTATCCACGCCTAGCTCATGTGCGGCAAAGAATGCGGCGGCAACGTTGTAGACCATGTACAGGCCGTTGTAGCGCGTTGCAATGTGCGCGGCTGGCGCACTGGAATCAGATCCAAACACCAGGTCAAAACCATAGCCATCGCGACTGAGCTCCACATTCGTTACGCGGCGGACCAGTGCGGGGCGTGCCCAACCGCACGAGGGGCAATGGTAGGCGCCGAGCTGGCCGTATTGCACGTAGTCATACTCCAGCGGCGCGTTGCACTTTGAGCAAAAACGTGAGTCGCTAATACGGTCGGACTCGGTGTTGGTGGCGCCGTCGATGCCAAAGGCGATGCTTGCATTGGGAACGCGTGCGGCGATCGCGGCACACAGCGGGTCGTCTGCGTTGTAGATGAGCGTCGTTGCCGGCGAAAGTTCCAACGCGTGGGCGATGACCTCTTGGGTGTGATCGATCTCGCCATAGCGATCCAGCTGGTCGCGGAACAGGTTGAGCAGCACGAAGTACGTCGGCTTGAGCTTGGGCAGGACGCGCACGGTGTAGAGCTCATCGCATTCAAAAACGCCCACGCGCTTGCCGCCGCCGGCTCGCTTGAGGCCGCTGCGCGCCTCGAGCAGTGCACCCACCACGCCCGGCTCCATGTTGTTGCCGGCGCGGTTGCATACCACGGTGGCGCTGCTGGCGGCAACGGCGTCGGCGATGAGGTTGGAGGTGGTGGTCTTACCGTTGGTGCCGGTGATCACCACGCTGCGGTCGACAAGGCCGGCGAGGTCGCTTAGCAGCTCGGGGTCGATCTTCATGGCGATGCGGCCGGGGAGTACGCCGCCCTGGCGCTTAAGGACAGAGCGCAGCCCCCAGCGGGCGATATCGCTCGAGGTACAGGCAAGAGATGAGCGGAGGTTCATGAAACCGTTCCTAACGTAAACGACATGGTCGGGTCGAGTGCGTCACTAAAAACCGTAGCGGCGCGCAAACTCCTGGGCAAGCTGCGACACGTCTTCGCAGGCATTGGCCCAGGGAGCAAAGTCGGGAGTGTCCGAGATAATACCGTCCGCTTCCCAAACGGCCTGATGCGAAAGATCCCAGGGATCGCGCGGCTCGGGCCGGCAGGGAAGGTACGGCGTCTGGTACATGGGGTTCAGCAAGAAGAATGCGCCGCCCTCGCAGCGGTTAGCGAACTCACGCAGCGCACGCACCGCCGGACGCATCTTGTTCGTTTTGAACAAGAGGATTGTGCGGGCGAGCAGATACCAAGGAGAGTTCTCGAGCGCGTCAGCCCCGATCTCTTCCTCGAGCTGGTGGGCCAGGGCAAAAAAGCCGTCCTCGTCTTCCAAGCGAGCGAGGGCGAGTAGCACGGTGCCTGCAGCTCGGGTGGGATAGCCTTCTGCCTTAAGAACACGGCGGGCGTAGTTGGCGGCAGCACGGTAACGAGCGCTCGCCATGCACAGCTGCGAGATGGCCTCGAGTGTGTGAAGCCACCCGATTAGAGCCGGCTCGCTCACGGTAAGGTCTGCTGCGGTGACACCGTCGGCCAAAACATTATTGGCCCAGTAGTGCGGGGCTTCCATGTCGAACCCGGGCACGCTTTGCTGCAGGTAATCGGCCGTGGTCGCCTCGAGCTTCATCAGGTCACCCAGGCAGGCGTCAACGGGCGTGTCGGCCAGGATGATGGCGAGCAGCTGCGCGTCGACGGCCAGTGCATCGACGCGGACAATTTTGAGCAGCTCATCGCGCATGTCGTCGAACAGGCGATTGCGCGTCTGCTCGAACTCCTCGTCGCTGCCCATGTCCTCGATGCGATGGAGCTCGTCGAGCAGGTGGCGGTGGACACCGGCATAGGACAGCAGCGCCTGGGCATGCTCGGTCTGCGCATACTTATGAGGGTTGACGTTCACGTCGTTATGGACAAGATTGCGTGCTGCATCGGTGAGTTCGGGGTGCGACGCAAGGTAGGCGCGCTCCAGGTAGGCGGGGATGTAGACGCTCGGATCCATTAGAGGTCTCCTCCCTTAAACGGCAAACCCTGCTCGGCCGCCCGCAGTATGCGCTCATCGATTTGGGAGCGCACGATATCGTTGGTGGCGACCCAGGCGGCAAAACTGGCGTTGTCGGGGGCGCCCAGGCCCTCCTGCAGTACCGGCGTCGCCTCGGACAGCGCAAGGACAAGTTCGTCGGTGGAGCCCACACCCACGTTGACGCGGGCATAGACGCCATCGGGAAACTCGGTTTGGAAGTAGAGTGCCTCGGCTGCGTGCGGACACGAGCGCGCAAGGATACGCAAGTAGTGCTCGGCGCTCTCGTAGTCCAGCTCGCGCCAGGCAGCGCTCATCAGCGCGATGAGCGTCCATGGGTCCAAGTCGCGCTCAGCGTCCTTGGGACGACGGCGCAGCGGCGTGTTGGCGAGATAGGGGACGGAGTGGGCAGAGCGAAAGCGCTTGAGCTCCTCGGCGGGGTATTCGAGCTTTGCCATGGCGAGCATCGCGGTGTGGCGGACACCGGCGGGGTCGTTGGGTGCAAAGTCCAAGCTGCGGTTTGCGGCTTCGAGCGACATGCGATAGCGGCCGCTAATGAGGGCGCGCGACGCAAGGGCGGCAAGCCAGCGCAGGTAGGGACGGCGGGTCAGGTCGCCTGCGGCCTCGCGCTCGTAGGGGTCCTGCGCCGAGGCGATCTTGAGTGCCAGGTCGTGCTCGACTTCATCGCGCTTGGATACCAAATACTGTACGTACTCCTCGTTGGAGCTGGCGGTGAGGGCGGTCAGCATGCGCTGAGCGTCCCAGTTGGTGGGGTCGAGCGCGGCTGCCTCGCGGAGCATGTTCTCGGCAGCTGCCTCTTCCTGCTCTGCTTGGGTATCGTCAGGGATAAAGGGAATGCGGTAGTCGACAGCCTCGACCACCTTGGCAATGAGGTGCCCGGCGCGGTCGCGGTCGTGCACGATGAGCGGTGCGGGGTTGCGGGTGAATTGTTCCATCAGATGCTCTACGGCGGCAGCGTCGGTGAGCGGGATATTGTCGCGGCGCAAGGCCTCAAGAACGAGGCGATGGCAATCCTCTTGAATGGGATCGAATGCCATGGGGCCTCCTTTGCTGCGGTTAGGGTTCAAATGTTTCTATATAAAGTTCTAGTTTACCCGCATGTGGCACACCGGGGGTGCCGCACTTGGACTTGCACCTTTGCACCACGAAGACGGATGTCGCACAAATGTCGGCACCTTGGACGACCGAGTGGTATCACGGTGCCGCAAACGGTCGATTTTTGGCGGCGAACGGGGCGCATTTTGGAGGGGCACAGTCCTGCCCGGGATATGTGGTCAACCTTGATAAAACGTTTGCCCAGCTTGGGAGTATGAATGCCCCACAAGGGTCTTCAGGGATAGAAAAAACGTTTCATCATTGTCGGCTTTAGGTGAATAACTGACCAACCAGAACGGTAGAATAGTGTTTGTCTGAGCGTTGAGACGTTTAGACATCGCGCATTGTCATCGCCGGCAACGCGCAAAACGGTCCTAACGGAGCCAATTGGGTGCTCCGTTATATACGCAAGTCTAAGAGGGGCTTGTTTAGGAGGCACAGTATGGGACGTTTTACCAATCCTCGCGATCTGTACTTTGGTGAGGGCGCTCGCCACGAGGTGAAGAACCTCAAGGGCAAGAAGGCCATCATCGTTTCTGGCGGCAGCTCTATGCGCCGCGGCGGGTTCCTGCAGGACGTTGAGGCCGACCTTAAGGAAGGCGGTTTCGAGGTCAAGCTGTTCGAGGGCGTCGAGTCCGACCCGTCCATCGAGACGGTCATGAAGGGCGCCGAGGCCATGCGCGAGTTCGAGCCCGACTGGATTATCGCCATCGGCGGCGGCTCGCCCATCGATGCCGCTAAGGCCATGTGGGTCTTCTACGAGTATCCCGAGGAGTCCTTCGATAACATCATCCAGCCGTTCAGCTTCCCCGAGCTGCGTCAGAAGGCTCACTTCTGCGCCATCTCCTCTACCTCCGGCACCGCTACCGAGGTCACTGCCTTCTCCGTCATCACCGACTACGCCAAGGGCATCAAGTACCCGCTGGCCGACTTCAACATCACCCCTGATGTCGCCATCGTCGACCCCGAGCTCACCTACACCATGCCCGCCAAGCTGTGCGCTCATACCGGCATGGACGCTCTGACCCACTGCATGGAGGCCTACGTTTCCACCTGCGCCTCTATGTTCACCGACGCCAACGCTCTGCACGGCATCCGCGAGATCGTCGAGTGGCTGCCCAAGTCCTATGCTGGCGACCATGAGGCCCGTCAGCACATGCACGAGGCTCAGTGCATCGCCGGTATCGCCTTCTCCTCGGGCCTGCTGGGCATCGTTCACTCCATGGCTCACAAGACCGGTGCTGCCTTCGAGAACGGTCACATCATCCACGGTGCTGCTAACGCTATGTACCTGGGCAAGGTCATCCAGTGGAACTCCAAGGACCCGCGTGCTGCCGAGCGTTATGCTTACGTGGCCAAGGAGATCCTGCACCTTCCCGGCGAGACCAACGAGGAGCTCATCGCCGCGCTCGTCCAGAAGATCCGCGACCTCAACGACCAGCTCAACATTCCGCAGTCCATCAAGGATTACGCGAATGGTGGCGTGAAGGTCGACGCCGAGAACCCGCAGATGGTTTCCGAGGAGGAGTTCCTCGCCAAGCTGCCCGAGATCGCCGCGAACGCCGAGCAGGACGCCTGCACGCCCGAGAACCCGCGTGAGACCAAGGCTGCCGACTTCGAGAAGATTCTCAAGGCCTGCTACTACGACACCGACATCGATTTCTAATCGACTCTTGTTATCGTAACGAGGGGCTCCGCACGTATCCGTACGGAGCCCCTTTCTTTTTTCTTTTAGAGAATGGGATAGTTATGGCTGCAATTTTCAATAGCCCCAGCAAGTACATCCAGGGTCCGGACGAGCTCGCCAAGCTCGGCTCTTACGTTGAGCCGCTCGGCGCTAAGGCCCTCGTCATCGTGACGCCTTCGGGCAAGAAGCGCGTCGGTGCCAAGATCGAGGGCGGCTTTGCCGAGGCCAAGGCCGAGCTGCTGTTTGAGGACTTTAACGGCGAGTGCTCCAAGGGCGAGGTCGATCGCCTGGTTGCGCTCGCCCGTGACAACGGTTGCGACATCATCGTCGGCGTCGGTGGCGGCAAGATCCTCGACACCGCGAAGGCCGTTGCCTATTACCTGGAATTCCCGGTTATCATTTGCCCCACCATTGCTTCGACCGACGCCCCGTGCTCGGCGCTTTCGGTGCTTTATACCGATGACGGCCAGTTCGACAAGTACCTCTTCCTTAAGGCAAACCCCAACATTGTCCTGATGGATACGACGGTTATCGCGGCGAGCCCGGTGCGCCTGACGGTTTCCGGTATGGGCGATGCGCTCGCAACCTACTTTGAGGCCCAGGCGACGCACGATGCCGACGGTGGCACTTGTGCCGGCGGCAAGGGCGGAATGGCCGGCCTGGCGCTCGCCAAGCTCTGCTATGAGACGCTTATGGCCGATGGCGTCAAGGCCAAGGTTGCGCTGGAGAAGGGTGCGCTCACGCCTGCCGTCGAGCACATCATTGAGGCCAACACGCTGCTTTCGGGCATTGGCTTTGAGAGCTCGGGCCTTGCTGCTGCTCATGCCATCCACAATGGCCTGACGATGCTGCCCGAGTGCCACAGCATGTATCACGGCGAGAAGGTCGCCTTTGGCACTATCGTCCAGCTGGTACTCGAGGATGCCCCGACCGAGAAGCTCGAGGAAGTCTTGGGCTTCTGCATTGAGCTGGGCCTGCCGGTCACGATGAAGGAGCTGGGCGTTGCCGAGGTTACGCGCGAGAAGGCCATGATTGTTGCCGAGGCCGCGTGCGCGCCTGAGGACACCATGTGCAACATGCCGTTTGAGGTGACGCCCGAGATGGTCGCAAACGCCATCCTGGGTGCCGACGCGCTGGGCCACTACTATCTCATGGATGAGTAAATCAAGCTAAGGAAGGGGCAAAGCCAGCAGATGGCTTTGCCCCTTTTTGCTATGGTGCAAAGGGGTCAGGTTGCTTTGCACCAATTGTTGTTGATGAAAGGGCGGATTCTCGTATGGCGCTTCCCATGGTTTATGGCGGTCCCGGTCGGTATGTTCAGGGGCCGGGTGAGCTCTCGCGTCAGGGCAGGTATTTGTCATGGTTGGGCTGCGCTGCCTATGTCCTGTTTGACCAGGGCACCGAGGATCGGCTGTGCAGGCAGATCGTCGATGGATTTCTGGACGAAGATCTAAGCGAGCCGTTCTTTAAGATCTATAACGGTCCGTGTACGGAAGAGGCCGTTGTTGAAATGGCTAAGGAAGCCCGGGCTGAGTATTGCGACATGGTGGTGGGTATTGGCGGCGGCAAGATGCTCGATATCGCCAAGGCCGTTGCGTTTTATGCCGAGTTGCCGTTGTGCGTATGCCCCACGGCGGCTTCGATGGACGGTCCGTGCAGCGCGATTTCGGTGTTGTATCACGAGGATGTGTCGTTCGACCGCTACCTGATGCTCGAGAAGAATCCAGACCTGGTCGTGGTCGATACCAACGTGGTCGCGGCGGCCCCGCTGCGTATGACGGTCGCTGGCATGGGCGATGCGCTGGCAACGTACTTCGAGGCGCGTTCGTGCGCCGCGGCGCACGGCGTCAACGAACACGGTGGCGCGCCGGGGCACTTGGCTTTGGTTGCGGCTCGTGCCTGCTATGACACACTCATGGAGTGCGGCGTCGCTGCCAAGCGCGATCTCAAAAAGGGTCGTATATCGCCGGCGGTTGAGCGCCTGATTGAGTGCAATATTCTGCTCTCGGGTGTTGGCTTTGAGAGCGGTGGCCTAGCGCTTGCCCATGCCATCGCCAACGGCCTGACGATTCTGCCCGAGTGCAAGGCCATGCATGGTGAGGCCGTGGCATTTGGCCTAGTGGTCCAGCTTCGTTTGGAGCGTGCGCCCGAGCTTGATCAAGTGCTCGAGTTTTGCCAGCGCGTCGGCCTACCGACGACGCTCGCGGAGCTGGGACTTGGCGAGATTTCCGTTACCGACCTGATGAGCGTTGCAAATGCGGCCTTTAGAAACGAACGCAATATGGCTAACGAACAGGCCAAGGTGACCAAACAAAAGCTCGTGCAGCTCATGCGCGAGGCATAGCTTGGCGCATGATCGACCTTGTGCGATCGAGGCGGCGATAGGCCATGGGCTATTTGCCGCAAAGATGCTCCGCGTGTAATTTGCCCGAGGCGTGGGCCGATAGCGTATCATTATCTCTTGCTTGTTTGCACTGCTCAGGGAGGGGCCGCGCATGGCGCAGGAACACGATCTGTTTGATGACATTATCGAGATCAGCAAGGGTTTCGACTTTCTTAAAAACCCGCTTGGCGGCGTGACCGATGCACTCGATCCGTCGGCGCCGCAGTGGAATCCTGCCGACTACAAGGAGCGCCCACGCGGCAACACCATTCCGTGTCTGACCTGCAAAAACGAAAAGAGTGGCTGCACCGCGTGCATGGACGTGTGCCCGGTCAACGCTATCGAGGTCGAGGAAGACGCCATTGAGATCCTCGACTCCTGTCGCAAGTGCGGCCTGTGCGCCGCTGCCTGTCCGACCGAGGCGATCATCTCGCCGCGCCTGGCGCCCAAAAACCTGTATGACGACATTGTCTCGGCGGCAACGAGCCACGAGACCGCCTACGTCACCTGCACGCGCGCCCTCAAGCGCATGCCGCGCGAGAACGAGGTCGTCGTCGCCTGCGTGGGCGATATTACGGCCGAGACCTGGTTCTCGGTGCTGGCCGACTATCCCAACGTGAGCGTCTACCTGCCGTTGGGCGTGTGCGATAAGTGCCGCAACACCGGTGGCGAGGATATTCTGGGCGAGGCCATTGCCACTGCCGAGGAGTGGGCCGGTACGGGCATGGGCCTAGAGGTCGACCCCAAGAGCCTCAAATGCCACAAGCGCCGCGAGTACGAGCGTAAGGAGTACATGGAAAAGATTGCCCGCACCACGGGTCTAACCGTGACTAAGCTCAACCCGGCGACGGCGGCACTGGCCTCGGTGACGCAAAAGCTCAAGGCCCATCGCCATCAGATTACCCAGCTGGAGCGCACGCTCAACACCATGTGCGGCACCACGACGACCAAGCGTCGCCGTTCGCTCACGCACGGTCGCCAGCTGGTGCTCTCAACGTTGCAAAACCACCCCGAGCTTGCACAGAACATGCAGGTGAGCACGCCGGAATGCGATTTTGACAAGTGCACGTCGTGCGGCGAGTGCGTCAACGTGTGCCCCACGTTTGCCTGCGATTTGGTGGGAAGCGGCCGCTTTGCGTTGGAGTCGACGTATTGCTTGGGCTGCGGTGCTTGCGTCAAGGTGTGCCCCGAGCATGCACTCAAGTTGGTTGAGCATGACGCGTCCAATCTGGTGGTCGTCGATCCCGAGGCCGAGGAAAAGGCCGCCCAGAAGGCCAAGGCTCACGAAGAAGCTGAGAAGGTCAAGGCCGAGGCAAAGGCCAAGCTTGACAAGATGCTCGACCAGGTGGAAAAGCTCGCGGACTAGTCAGCGAGCTCTATCTCTGCTTCATTTGCGCCGCCGCGGTGTCCGGATTCGCCCGGATGCTGCGGCGGCGCTATACTTATACGGTTTGAAGTACCTGTACCAAAAGGAGCTGTCGTGTCCCTTTCCATCGGTATCGTGGGCCTGCCCAACGTGGGCAAGTCGACGCTGTTCACCGCGCTTACCAAAAAGACCGGCCTTGCCGCCAACTACCCGTTTGCCACGATCGACCCCAACGTGGGTATCGTCGATGTGCCCGATAGCCGCCTGCAAAAGCTCGCCGACATCGTTAACCCCGGCCGCATTGTGCCGGCGACGGTCGAGTTTGTCGACATCGCTGGCCTGGTGAAGGGTGCCAACGAGGGCGAGGGCCTGGGCAACCAGTTCTTGGCAAACATCCGCGAGACCGACGCCATCTGCGAGGTCGTGCGCTACTTTAAGGACCCCAACGTCATGCGTGAGGTGGGCCGCACGGGCGAGTTCGTCGATCCCGCCGGCGATGCCGACACCATCATGACCGAGCTCATCCTGGCCGACATGGGCACGCTCGAGAAGCAGCTGCCCAAGCTCGAGAAGGAGGCCAAGCGCGACAAGGAGCTCATGCCCAAGTTTGAGGTCGCCAAGCGCCTGCTTGCCTGGCTCAACGAGGGCAAGCGCGCCGCGTCCATGGAGATGACCGACGAGGAGCGCGCCGCTGCCAAGGGCTTGTTCCTGCTCACCATGAAGCCCATCCTGTATGTGGCCAACGTAGACGAGGACATGCTCAACGAGGACCTGACGCCCATTGATGGCGTCAAGCCGCTGCCCATCTGCGCCAAGATTGAGGCCGAGCTTTCCGAGCTCGATCCCGAGGACGCCGCCGACTACCTGGAGAGCCTGGGCCTGGAGCAGCCCGGTCTGGACGTGCTCGCGCAGGCGGCCTATAAGCTGCTCGGTCTGCAGTCGTTCTTTACGGCTGGCGAGATGGAGGTCAAGGCCTGGACGGTTCGTCAGGGCGCGACCGCCCCGCAGGCCGCCGGCGTCATCCACACCGATTTTGAACGCGGCTTTATTAAGGCCGAGGTTATTGGCTACGACGACTACATCGAGCTCGGTGGCGAGCAGGGCGCCAAGGCTGCCGGCAAGCTGCGCATCGAGGGCAAAGACTATGTCATGGCCGATGGCGACATCGTGCACTTCCGCTTTAACGTGTAAGGACGACGCATATGTTTAAATATGGCAAAAAAGCTGGCTACATGGGTATTGCGCTGCTCGTACTTGCGGTGATTCCGCTGGTGGTCGCAGCGTGTGTTATCCCCAACATTGGTCCCGAGGTGGCAACGAAGTTTAATGCCGCCGGCGAGGCGACGCGCTGGGGCAAGAGCTACGAGCTGCTGGCGTTGCCGGTGCTCAATCTGCTGCTGAGCGTGGCGACGTACTTTACGGCGGGACGCCAGGCAAAGAACAATGATGACTCCGCCGCCATGGCGCGCATCGTGTGCGAGCGCTACCTGCGCAACGGTTGCATCACGGGTGTGTTCCTCAATGTGATCAACGTCTACTTTATGTATTCGGCGATTACCGGTATGGGCTTTGGCTTTGGTTTCTAGCTTGTCCTTTTAGGCAACGAGCCTGCACGCATATTCAATGGCTGCTGCGAGGCCGCCGCTTGATCGTGGTTTAAAGACCATGTCGGCGGCGGCCTCGTTTTCGTATCCGGCACCGCGAAGGGCGAGCGCGATACCGGCTTCCAAGAGAAGAGGCAGACCGCGCTGGCTGGTTGCGATTACGGTAGCCTGATTGAGCGAGCAGCTGTGCGCTTGGCATTGGATGGCAAGTTCACCTTGCGCCGGGCAAGGGACCAGAACAGCGGCGACGCGACTTGATAGCAATGCAAATGCCGTGCGCTCATCGGGCGAAAGGGCTTCTGCTTCAACGACGACGAGCTTGGGCGGCGCGCTGTTTGTGCGAGGCGTGGCTCGGTACATGCGGACCGAAGAACCCGACATAGAAAACTCCTGTGTATTCGGCAAAACGTAAACTATAGTTTACGTTTATGTTCGGCTCCATTTCAAACTCGGCTGCATGGACGAACGTGCGAAACAGATTCTTGGTAGGCGGGTCGAAGAGGCACGCAGAGACCTTGGTATCTCCAAGGTTGATTTTTGTGTGGCGACAGGAATCAGCCGACCCTACCTCGACCGAATCGAAGATGGGACGGCAAATTTCACGCTCAAGGTTCTATTTAAGATCGCACCCGCACTCGGTATGACGGTGTCAGAGCTTCTTGAGGGTATCGAGTAGCCTTTTTTGCTAGATTTGCCGCTTGTTGAAGGTAGCGCGCAGAGATGTGGTGTAAGAGGCGGGG
>CAJLLB010000053.1 GCA_905207425.1 uncultured Collinsella sp. | reverse complement strand
CAGGGCCGCGCGTCCTTCCCATTGGTTTTTTTTGCCTTTTTATCCATCTTGTCCTGTCGGACCGGCTGATCCGGCGTGTTGTTTTCCGCGCCCCCGGCATGGGACAGCGGGGCTTTTTCCAGCTCATCGCGGATGCCCTTCTTGAGATCCTCGCCGGCCTTGGGGTCATGCAGGCCCGCGCTGAGATGTTCCACGCCGCGCGCCGGGTCGTTGAGGAAATGGATGTAGAGCACGCCCAGGCTGTAACGCACCGAGGCGTTGTCATGCAGGGCCACCACTTTTTCCAGAAGCTCGGCGGCTTCCTTGTGCTTGCCCTGGTTGTGCTTGATGACGCCCAACAGATAGAGCGGTTGGGGATTGTTCACATCTAGGGTGCTGGCGCGCTGGGCGAAAGTCTCGGCGGCATCCCAGTTCTGGGCGGTCATCAGGGCTTCGACCAGGTGGACCAGGGCGTCCACGTTTTGGGGATTTTTAGCGACTTCCTGCATGAGCGCGCCGATGGCGTCGCCGCCCGCCCTGAGGGCGCGGTCGACGGCCTTGTTGTAGCGGGCCATGGCGTCGATGTTGGAGGCGCGCACGTAGCTTTCCATCTTGACGTAGTCGGGGATCACGTTGACGAGGTCGCCGCCCGCGCCACGCGTCCCTTCGTCGCCAGCCACTCCAACTCCCGTGCGGTTTGCGGCGCCAAACGCAACCTTACCGACGACCAGTTCCGCACCATTCGCGACATGGGTGGCATCGTCGGCCTCAACTACTGCAGCGAGTTCCTTTCCAACGACGCAACCGACAAGACCGCCGCAGACGTCACCTTCGACCAGCTGGCGGCACATATCGAGCACTGGCTCGACCTGGGCGGCGAGGACGTCATCGCGCTCGGCGGCGACTGGGACGGCGCCACTGTGCCCGCTTTCCTCTCCGATGCCAGCAAGATGCCCGAGTTCCAGAACATGCTTTCTAAGCATTTTGGCAAGACCGTGATGCAAAAGCTCTGCAGCGACAACGCGCTTGCCTTCTTCGAGCGTTATTAATTTCACATCCCTTGAGCGGGCCGGCATGCCGAACGGTCGACATGCCGGCCCGTCCCCAATCTGAAGGACCGCTTTTGACGCAGCAGTTTACGATTTCCGTATCCCGACCGGATGGGACGCCCATCCCCGTCGTAGTTACCAAAAAGCGCGTCAAGAACTTCAACCTACGCGTCACATCGAGTGGTGAGGTCCACGCCAGTGCACCGCTCGGCGCCAGCCGCGAGCGCATCGAAGCGTTTGTAAAGCGCAACAGTGCCTGGATTGTCAACCGACTTGCCCAGCGTGAGCGACGTCAGGCGACGGCGCGAGAGCCGCTCAGTCCCTCGTCCATCATTGCACTTTGGGGCAAGCCCATCACGGTACAGGATGCGCTCGATCACAACTTTGCATCACCCGCACCGCGACCCAAACAGGCCACCTTCGCAAGTTTTATGGGTACCGATAAATCGGATGAAAGCCCACAGACCAAGCGGCACGCAATCCTCGACGGCCTAACGTCCGATGAGCTCCAAGCCCACATCGACCAGCTCTATACGTCCGAAGTCACATCGGCGCTGCGCGATATGGTGCACGCATACGAAATCGCAATGGGTGTCGCCGTTTCTCGCGTTTCCGTACGCAGCATGAAAACGCGTTGGGGCTCATGCACTCCCAAATCCGGCGCCATTCGCATCGCACGCGAACTTGCCGCCTATCCCATCGAATGCCTCGACATGGTTGTCGCCCACGAGCTCGTCCACTTGCTCGAACCAAGCCACAACCAGCGGTTCCACGTCCTGCTCGACACATACTGCCCCAACAATAGAGCACTGTCCCAGCGGCTCAAGCAGCCACCCATAGAGACATATTAGTACCGGTTAGCGCACGCGCTCGATCTCGACACCGCAGCTTGCCAGGGGAAGACCGACGGACGCCCAAGGCTTATCGAGCTTGATGCGCACACCAAGCAGCGAGGGATAACGGCGCAGCAGCATCTGGGCCGTACCCTCAGCTGCCGCCTCGATGAGCCTAAACGTATGCTCGCGCAGATAGCCATCGACATCGTGGCACACCGAGCCGTAGTCAATCGAGGCGTCCAGGTTATCGTGCTCCCCCGCAGCGCGCAGGTCGGCATAGAGCACCAAGGACACGATGAACTTCTGGCCCAGCGCGTTCTCCTCGGGATACACACCATGGTTGGCAAAAACCTCAAGCCCGTCAATGACAATACGGTCGGCATGGCGCAGATCGTCATAGCTCACGTGGGGCACCGCCGTTGCGGTGGATATTTCGCCCCTGCCACGGCGGGCGAGCTCGGCGCCTTCAGTCTTGGTTGCATTCTCGGGCAGCTTTTTGTTACTCATCGCGATCGTCTCCTTCGTTTAGAACCCCGACCGCGCAAACTAACTACACGCGAATCGACAGGTTCTTTTTATCATCGCTCCAGTTGCAAGCATTGCGCGCGGGGCATGCGAAGCAGGCGCGCGAGGCCTTGTCGGCCGCATAGAGCAGACGCTCAAGCGGTTGGCTGTTCACGCGCAGCTTTCGATGGCCCAGAATGGCCGTCTTAATGGCTGCGGCATCGGCCGGCTCAAACGCCACGTCATCGGGCATGCCGCCGAGAATTGCATCAGCGACGCGCTCGCTTGCAACATCATGGGATATACCCGATTCATACTGTTCATCTTTGCCGATATCGTGAAGAAGTGCCGTGGCGTAGATGACCTCGCGGTCAAATTCGAGCTGCTCCTCGAGATTCTTGATCCACATAATGCGAGCGACATCGAGCAGATGGTCAATACCGTGGCGGCAGAAGATGCGCCCCGATTCCAACTGCGCAATGTTGCCCAGGTGCCGCCGAAACAGCCCGTTGGCACAAATGTAATCAATGCGAGGCATGGCACCAAAGGGGGCCAGGCCCGAAGCCATGAAGCCGCGACGCGACGTCCCCTCATCGGTCTTCGATGTAAAGTCGTTGACGACCCTCATGCTATCGGCCCAGCATCCTAAAGAACCGCTCCTCGAGCGCGGGATCGGTCTCAAAGACGCCGCGGCGAGCGAGCGTCACGGTCTTGGTGCCGGGCTTTTGCACGCCGCGCATGGTCATGCACATATGCTCAGCCTCCATGAGCACAATCGCTCCCTGGGGAGCGAGATAATCCATGAGAGCGTCGGCAACCTGCGCACACAGCTGCTCCTGCAGCTGCAGACGACGGGCATAGACTTCAACCGTGCGAGCGAGCTTAGACAGACCCGCCACGCGACCGTTAGGGATATAGCCGATCGCAGCCTTGCCATAAAACGGCAGCAGATGATGCTCGCACAGCGAGTAAAACGTGATGTCGCGCTCGATAACCAAGTCGTTCGAGGCGACGGCAAAGGTTTTGGACAGGTGCTCTTCGGCACTCTGGTCCATACCGCCGGCGATCTCACCATACATACGGGCAACGCGCGCCGGGGTCTCCAGCAGGCCCTCACGAGTTGGGTCCTCGCCTATGCCCTCAAGCAACAGCTTAATGGCGGCCTCGACTTTTTCCTGATCGACCATCTGGGCCTCACTTTTCCGATTTTGCGTTCGCGCTATGGTACCACGCTCTTCGGCATCGACCACAAGCTACATAGTATGGGTCGAATAGACCGGATCATCACGCCAAAGTTCAACCGCATCACAAAGCACAACGCCCTCGCGCTCAGCACGGTCGCGCGTAGCGTTCATATCGATTACACGCTGGTTACTCGAGCCCCTAAAGCGCAATGAGATATCGTACAGATCCTGAACAAACGGGCCATCCACCAACATATCGAGGCAGGCAAGGATACGGTCCGTGACCTCGGTATGGTGACGACCACCCGGCATAAGCTCCTCGAGCACGTCGCCGGTAAAACACCAAATGGTCTTTCCTGACCCCGCAGGATAAGCGGCACGAACGCGCTCGACAAACTCAACGAGTCCCGCCTGATTCTCGGGCTCCATAGGTTCGCCGCCCAGAATCGTCAGGCCGTCAATAAAGGGATGATCGAGGCTCTCGATAATCTTGTCCTCGACGGCACGATCGAACGGCTCGCCCGCAGCAAAGTCCCACGCGACAGAGTTAAAGCAGTTCTTGCACCCACGACGGCACCCGCTCACAAACAGAGAAGTACGAACGCCTTCCCCATCAGCAATGTCGAAATACTTAATGTTCGCGTAGTTCATAGATAACTCTCCCGGGAGGCCGGGACATATCATCCCGTCCTCAAACATTCTCGGCCTTCGGCCTGCGAAACTGTGGGCGGGACGATATGTCCCGGCCTCATGCAAAGGGTAACTCAATGAACGAAGCGAACATCGAGTATAGGGTTCGAGGTCCAATAGAAACCTTGTTGCAGCTCAACCGCCATCGCAAGCAGATCGCCATTGCAGCTCAACTCATTTCCGCTAAGAACTTCGAGGGGTGAGCAGACCGCGCGCTGCATCTCAGCTACGTCAACTTGGCCGCCCCGTAGCGAGGCCCCGGACCTTTGCTCGATATGAGTTCCGCACGAACAGGAGGCGCCAGTGGCGCCTCCGTCGTGAGCCAGGACTGTCCGAAATAGCGAGTAAAGGTCCGGGGCCTCGCTACGGGGCGGCCTGGGATGGTTATTAGAGATGCAGCACGCGGTCGCGGATCTCCTCGGTTCGACCCTGGTTCCAGAACTGGGTACCGATGTAACCGCACGTGCGACGGGCGACGTTCATCTTCTCCTGGTCACGATTGCCGCAATTGGGGCACTCCCACACCAGCTTGCCGTCATCCTCGACAATCTTGATCTCGCCGTCGTAACCGCACACCTGGCAATAATCGCTCTTGGTGTTGAGCTCGGCGTACATGATGTTGTCGTAGATGTACTGCATCACGCGAATGACAGCCTTGAGGTTGTCCTGCATGTTGGGAACCTCGACGTAGGAGATGGCACCGCCCGGCGAAAGCTGCTGGAACATACCCTCGAACTTGAGCTTGTCGAATGCGTCGATCTCCTCGGACACGTGGACGTGGTAGCTGTTGGTAATGTAGCCCTTGTCCGTCACGCCCGGGATAATGCCAAAACGGCGCTGCAGGCACTTGGCGAACTTGTAGGTCGTCGACTCCAACGGCGTGCCGTACAGCGAGAAATCGATGTCGCTTGCAGCCTTCCACTCCGCGCACTTGTCGTTCATGCGCTGCATGACGGCCATGGCAAAGGGCGTGCCCTCCTTCTCGGTGTGGCTGTGGCCCGTCATGTACTTGACGCACTCATACAGGCCGGCATAACCCAGACTAATGGTGGAGTAACCGCCCACGAGCAGCTTGTCGATCGTCTCGCCCTTCTTCAGGCGGGCGAGGGCACCGTACTGCCAAAGAATCGGTGCGGCATCCGAAAGCGTACCCATCAGACGCTCATGACGGCACAGCAGGGCGCGGTGGCACAGCTCAAGGCGCTCGTCGAAGATCTTCCAGAACTTATCCATGTCCTGATGCGAGCTCAGCGCGACATCGGGCAGGTTGATGGTCACAACGCCCTGGTTAAAGCGACCGTAGTACTTGGGCTTGTTCGGGTCATAGTTCAGCGCGTTGGCCACGTTGTTAAATCCGTTACCGGAGCGGTCGGGCGTCAGGAAGCTGCGGCAACCCATGCAGGTATAGCAGTCGCCGTTGCCCGCGGTCTCGCCCTTCGACAGCTTGAGCTCGCGCATCTTCTTCTCGGAGATGTAGTCGGGCACCATGCGCTTGGCGGTGCACTTAGCAGCCAGCTGGGTCAGGTAGAAGTACGGGGAATTCTCGTGAACGTTATCGTCCTCGAGCACGTAGATGAGCTTGGGGAACGCCGGGGTGATCCACACGCCGGCTTCATTCTTAACGCCCTCATAGCGCTGACGAAGCGTCTCCTCCACAATCATGGCAAGGTCGTGCTTCTCCTGGGGCGTACGGGCCTCATTGAGATACATAAAGACCGTCACGAACGGCGCCTGGCCATTCGTGGTCATAAGGGTCACGACCTGATACTGAATCGTCTGAACGCCGCGACGGATCTCGTCACGCAGGCGGTCCTCAACAACCTCGCGGACCTTTTCGGGAGATGCGGAAACGCCAAGCTCCTCGAGCTCGCGGGCGACCTCGCCGCGAATCTTTTGACGGCTCACCTCGACGAACGGGGCAAGATGGGTCAGCGAAATCGACTGGCCACCGTACTGGGAGGAAGCAACCTGAGCGATGATCTGCGTCGCGATGTTGCAGGCAGTCGAGAAGCTGTGCGGCTTCTCGATCAGCGTGCCCGAAATAACAGTACCGTTCTGGAGCATATCCTCCAGGTTCACCAGGTCGCAGTTATGCATGTGCTGGGCAAAGTAGTCCGAATCATGGAAGTGAATCAGACCCTCATTGTGAGCATCCACAATCTCCTGGGGCAGCAGCACACGCTGGGTCAGGTCCTTGGAGATCTCGCCGGCCATGTAGTCACGCTGAACGGAATTGACGGTCGGGTTCTTGTTGGAGTTCTCCTGCTTAACCTCTTCGTTGTTGCACTCGATCAGCGACAGGATCTTGTCATCGGTCGTGTTCTTCTGGCGCTTCAGGCTCTGAACATAGCGATAGATGATGTAGTGGCGGGCAACCTCGTAGCAGTCGAGACGCATGATCTCGTCCTCGACCAAATCCTGAATCTCCTCGACCGAAACAGTGTGGCCCGCGTTCTCGCATGCCTCGGCGACGTTTTGTGCCGCGTAAACCACCTGGCGGTCGGTAAGACGAGAGCTCTCCTCGACCTCCAAGTTTGCGGCACGGATGGCATTGACGATCTTATCGATGTCAAAGACAACCTCGGTGCCGCTGCGCTTGATGATCTTCATCCTCTTGCCTCTTTCGCATCGTAGCCTCATCGCGCTTCAGAGCCAAACGATACCCGGCAGGGCTTGCCCCTGTCTTGCGGCGCCGTCGCGCAATCTGTGTTCTCGATAACCATAGGCCCTCATGCGGACAATCCTCGCAGCCAATCAAGGGGCTCGAAGATCTATCCAAATGGGGCGAATAAGGTTCTCGTTCTCTGTCCGCCATCTATCATACGACAAAGAGGCATCTATATCCTGTATTCTTTTTTTAGGTCAAACACAACATATAGTGTTTCAGCAGGTCAAAGCAATTAGTCATTTTGCAGACGCATTATAAATGAGGGGTATTTGACAAGTCGGTAAAACGTTACCAACACGGCTACCTGCATGGCAGTTATAAAACCCCCTTAGTCAAGCCGCTGACAAATCCTACCAAAACCAAGCCGCTCACGCCAAAAGAATCCAAAAGATTATGCTTGACCAACATGTTGCGGTCACGGTCGGCCAGGACGTATGCAATCTGCCGGCACCTCTATGGGATGCGAAGACCATCGCGTACAGACCTTGGATCAATATTTGGTGGCTTATTTGGCGGCGTGCTTGGTGGTAAAACAAAACAGCCCAGAGGACATAGCCTCTGAGCTGCGAACATTTGGTGGGCGTTAGAAGATTTGAACTTCTGACCTCTTCCGTGTCAGGGAAGCGCTCTCCCCCTGAGCTAAACGCCCGATCAAGGGTGCGCAAGCGCGCAAGGGATAATATAACGGAGCCTGAACTCGGTGGCAAGAACATTTTTAAAAATCGCTTACATTGTGGAATTCGGGGGCTTTGTCGCATCCATTTCAAAAGAGCCTGCTGCCGCGATTTGGCTGTCGCATAATGCAAGGCCATTGCGGTATCGAGCTATGGAAAGACGCCTGCGGAATTGTCCTACCGATAAGCGGACAAGCCTCCAGCTGGTGCCTTTGCCGTGGTAAGGTAAGCCGAATTGTTTCCAGACTGTTTCGGGGGAGTGGAATGAGCAAAGAGTGTGTCGAGCAGGTCGAAGGCGCAGGGGCTTCGGTGCCGATGACCGATATATCGAACATTGATGTGCCCGAGGGCACCGACGAGCTCAGCCGCAACACCCGTCGCGCATGGCGCGACCGCCTGAACAGCGCTTCGACGCGCAAGATGATCACGGGCGTCTTGGCTACGCTGGTGGGCGGTTCGTTTTGGGGCTTCTCGGGCACCAGCGCGAGTTTTTTGTTCGATACCTACCATGTCGATACGCTGTGGCTTATGAGCGTGCGTCAGATTCTCGCCGGCCTGCTCTTTATGGCTGTGGTTGTCACGCGCGACCGCGCACGCCTGGTCAAGCTTTGGACGACGCCCGCTGATCGCAAGCAGCTGCTGCTCTTTACCGCTTTTGGCCTGCTGTTCAACCAGTTTTGCTATCTTTCGGCCGTGCGCCTGACGAACGCCGGAACCGCGACGGTGCTCCAGTGCCTGCAACTGGTCATCATTATGGGCTACACCTGCGTGATCGACCATCGCATGCCTCGCGTGCGTGAGACCGTTGGCATTGGGCTGGCCCTGGGCGGCACCTTTTTAATTGCTACCGGCGGCGACCCGACCAGCCTGAGCATATCGCCGCTTGGCCTGGTCGCAGGCCTTATGTGTGCGGTCAGCGCCACCTGCATGGCGGTGATTCCCGCCAAGATTCTGCCCGAATACGGCAGCCCCATCGTCACGGGTTCGGCAATGCTCACGGCGGGCGTGGTCTCATGTGCCTTCGTGCAGCCCTGGGCGCATATGCCGGCGCTCGACGCTGCCGGCATCGAGGCGCTCGCGGTGTTCGTGGTTATCGGCTCGTTTTTTGCTTACATGCTCTATATGCAGGGCGTTAAGGACATCGGCTCGGTGCGTGCGAGCCTCATCGGAACTGTGGAGCCGGTTTCGGCGACCATCACCAGCGCCGTTATGCTGGGCACGGTGTTTTTGCCGACCGACCTTATCGGCTTTGCCATGATCATCGTGATGATGTTCCTCACGGTGTAGCTGGCGCCGCCGCCAAGACGGAAAAGGTGTTGTGCCGCATTTTCGCCAATTGATGTCCGTGTCTGGAGTTTAGCTGTCGATGCTCAAAATGCCATAAACTAGTAACGTTATGGACTTTTTCATTGCGACTCAATTGCGAGGATTTCTTTATGGCTGGTAATCACTTTAAGGGCAGCGATAGCGGTCGCCCTGCAGTTCCGCCGCGTCCGAACGGGGCTGGTAAGGCCGGCACGCCGGGCGGCGCTGGACAGGGCGGTTCCGGTAAGCGCGTGTCCCCGGGCGAGACAGCGATGTTTACCGCTCTGTACGAGCAGTCTCAAAAGGCAAAAAAGACCGGCCGTGCAAGAGGGAATGTCTTTGCGGGCGGTGCAACCTCCACGTCGCAGCCGAGCGGGGCTCCTTCGGTACCCGCGAACAACGCAGATGCTGCCAACGCCGCGAATGCCGCCGGCAACGTTAATGCCGGCAAGGCCGCCAACAATACTCCCTCTGCCGGTGGCGCGGGGCTTACGGGTAACCTTGGCACGATTTACACCGGCGCCTCCGAGACTGGCACGTTCGCCCGCCTGGATGATAGCGGTGCCGAGTTTGCGGGCTCGGGTTCCAAGGAAGATTATTACGATTTTGGCTTGAACTACGGTAGCGACGCTTCGTCGAGTTCGACCTCTGACGGTCTGGTCCGTCATCGCCATCGCAAGGGCGAGCGCAAAAAGTGTCACACCGGCGCCATTATTGCCGCTGTAGTCGCGGTGCTTCTCGTTGCGCTTGGCGCAAGCGGCTTTATGCTGCTTAACTCGGCAAAGACCGTAAAGAGCGAAGCGAAGGAGGCTGTCGAGATCGTCGGTGGCCTTAAGGACAAGGTCACGTCAGGCGATTTTTCGACGCTGCCTGACGACGCGAAGAAGATCGATGAACTCTGCGACAGCATGAAGGCGGAGACCTCGAGCCCGCTGTGGACGGCGGCTTCGTTTATCCCGGTGTATGGCAGTGACATCAACGCAGCCCGCACCATGATTGATGCCCTGTCCGATGTCTCGAGCAACGCGCTGGTTCCCATGGCCGACAACCTTTCGCAGGCCACGCCCGGCAAGCTGTTCCAGGACGGCATGATTAACGTGTCCGCGCTGCAGGCGGTCGCCGATTCGCTTTCCAGCAGCTCGAAGGTGTTCAAGAGCGCCAATGAGAAGATCCAGGGCATTGGCGATACTCATATTTCCCAGGTGACCGAGCTGGTCGATAAGGCCAAGGACGGCTTTGCCACCCTCAACGGCGCGGTTGACGCGGCGGAGAAGGTCGCCCCCATCCTTCCCCAGATGCTCGGCGCCAACGGCCAGACGCGTCATTATCTTGTGCTCGCGATGAGCAATGTCGAGATCCGCGCCTGCGGCGGTTTCCCCGGTTCTCGCGGCGTGATGTCGGTGACTGACGGTAAGCTCGAACTGGGCGATTTTGTCAAAGTCGACATGATGAAAGAGCCTTTGAGCCCGCTTCCCATCACCGATGAAGAGGCAAACTTGTTCACGACCGGATGGGGCCTGACCGGATTCAACACGCTCGGATACACGATGGGCGACGTTACGATGACGCCTGATTATCCGCGTGCGGCTCAGCTTGCCAGCGATATGCAGAAGGCCATTGTCGGAGATGACATCGACGGCGTATTCGCAGTCGATCCGGTATTTTTGCAGTATATGCTCGGCATTGTAGGCGGTACACAGCTTCCTGATGGCACCGTCGTTGATGGAAGCAACGCTGCAAAGGTGCTGCTGCACGATATTTATTGGAATTACCCGGTAGAGGAACAGGATGCCATTTTTGCGGCGGTTGCCGGATCAGCTTTTAACAAGATCGTGGGCGAACTGGGATCCAGCGATATTACTAAGATTGCTGCCGCCATCGAAAAGGGCGCTTCCGAGGGTCGCATCCTCATGTATTCGAGAAACGATGACGAGGAAAAGGCCGCGAAGGCTCTTGGAATATCGGGCGCCCTCCAAACCGATACGTCGGAGGCTCCGATCTTGGGCGTCTATGTGAACAACTACAGCTATTCAAAGATGGATTGGTTCCTCGATAAACGGGTCACCATCGATTCTTCGGTTGAAAATGCCGATGGCTCGACGACGTATCGAGTGACCACCTCGCTCAAGAACACGATGACCCCCCAGGAGAAGGCCGAGATGCCTGGTTATTTCCAGGGCCATAACGGCATTAGCCAGGATATTGACGATGAGGTGCTGAGGCTTTATCTCTACGCTCCTGCGGGAGGCAGCATTTCGGACATTAAGACTTCGGGCTCCGGTTCTATCGAAATGAACGAAGCGACGCACGATGGCTTGAAGGTTGCATGGGGCGGTGTCCACATGCTTCTTGGACAAGACATAAAGGTCGAGTACAAGGTCACGACTTCGAAGGACTCTGGGCACAAAGAGCTTAAGGTTCGTACCACGCCAACCGCTCAAACGTTCGAACAGGATAAGTAAGATATGAAGTACTTTGGCACCGACGGCTTTCGCGGTGAGGCCAACGTTGGGCTGACGGTAGAGCACGCTTATAAGATTGGCCGTTTTGTGGGCTGGTATTACGGCGCCAACCGCGAGCGCAAGGCGCGCGTCATCGTGGGCAAGGACACACGCCGCTCGAGCTATATGTTTGAGGCGGCGCTGGTGAGCGGCCTGGTCGCGAGCGGTGCGGACGCCTATATGCTGCACGTGATCCCCACGCCGGGCGTGGCGCATCAGACCGTGGAGGGCTGCTTCGATTGCGGCATCATGATCAGTGCGAGCCATAACCCGTTTTGCGATAACGGCATTAAGCTCGTCAACAGCGACGGCTTTAAGATGGACGAGGACGTGCTGGAGCTCATCGAGGACTATATCGATGGCAAGAGCGAGGTGCCGCTGGCAACGGGCAATCACATCGGCGCCACGGTGGATTACATGCAGGGCCGCAACCGCTACATTGCTTCGCTCATCGCCAGCGCGAACTTTTCGCTGCAGGGCGTCAAGATCGGTATTGACTGCGCCAACGGCTCGGCTTCCTCGGTGGCCAAGCCGGTGTTTGACGCGCTCGGCGCCGACGTGCGCGTGATCAATGCCGCGCCCGATGGTTTTAACATCAACGTCGACTGTGGCTCCACGCATATGGAGCGCCTGCAGCGCCACGTGGTGGAGCAGGGGTTGGACGTGGGCTTTGCCTACGACGGCGATGCCGACCGCTGCCTGGCTGTGGATGAGCGCGGTCGCGTGGTAGACGGCGACCAGATCCTGTACGTGTGCGGCGTGTATCTGAACAAGCACGGGCGACTCTCGGGCGGTACCGTGGTGCCGACGATTGCCAGCAACTTTGGCCTGGTCAAGTCGCTGGAGCTTGCCGGTCTGAGCGCCGTGACCAGCGGCGTGGGCGACCGTCACGTGTATGCCAAGATGCGCGAGGGCGGCTACAGCCTGGGTGGCGAGCAGACGGGCCATACGATCTTTGGCGATATCGAGCGCACGGGCGACGGCATTATGACCTCGCTGCGCGTGATGGAAGTGATTCGTGCCGAGCGCGAGACGCTCTCGCAGCTCACGGCTCCGTGCAAGCTGCTGCCGCAGGCGCAGGGGG
>CAJLLB010000052.1 GCA_905207425.1 uncultured Collinsella sp. | reverse complement strand
TGGCAAGGGGCTCTCCCGCACATGGACGGGAGAGCCCCTTGTTGCGTTTGGGTTGTTGGTGCGACCTACAGGTGGCTGATGATCAGTTCCATCTTGCCTTCGAGGTCGATGGAGCTGACGGTGCTCGGGGCCAGCAGGTGGCTTCCCTTGTGGACGGGGTCGCCGCAGACGGTGCCTTCGCCGTCGATGACCGACAGACACATGAAGGGCCAGCGCTGGTCGAGGGTCTTGCTGCCGTCGACGCGCACGCGATCGACGGTGTAGCAGGAGTTAGACTCGAGCTCGGTCACGCCATCGACCTCGGGTGCGGTTACCGTGCCGTCGGTCGGAGCCTGAGCATCAAAGTCGATGCAATCGAGGCTCTGCTCAATGTGCAGTGGGCGCAGCTTGCCGTCGGTGCCGGGGCGGTCGTAGTCGTACAGACGATACGTCACGTCGCTCGACTGCTGCGTCTCCAAAATGAGCGTGCCGGTCTTGATGGCATGCACGGTACCGGAATCAATCTGGAAAAAGTCGCCCTTGTGGATCGGCAGCACGTTGAGCATGTCGTCCCAACGGCCTTCCTCGATCATCTGTGCGGCCTCGACGCGGTCCTTGGCGCGCTGGCCGACAATGATCGTGGCACCGGGCTCGCAGTCCAGCACATACCAGCACTCGGTTTTGCCCAAGCTGCCGTTCTCGTGCTTGGCGGCGTACTCGTCGTTGGGGTGAATCTGGATCGAAAGGTCGTCCTTGGCGTCCAGAATCTTGATGAGCAGCGGGAACTCCTTGCCTTCACAGTTGCCAAAGAGCTCGCGGTGCTCGGCCCACAGCCATGACAGCGTGTGACCGGCGTACGGGCCCTCAGCGATCTGGCAGTCGCCGTTGGGGTGGGCCGAGATGGCCCAGCACTCACCGATGGGACCATCGGGAATGTCGTAACCAAATACGGTTTCGAGCTGGCGGCCGCCCCAGATCTTCTCGTGAAAGATCGGCGTCAGCTTAATCAAATCGGACATGTTTATACCCCCATTGTGTTGTGCGGGCGCTGCACAAAACAGCTCAAAGCGAGCGCCCGGATGACTACAAAAACCTATGCCAACGTTACGTTGTGCAACTCAAAGCGGTCGCCAACGTTGCGCGAGACCGAATACTCAAAGGCGGCGCCGCTGTCCAAAAAGCCAATCTGGGTGAGCTCGAGCAGGGGAGAGCCAGGTTTGGTGTCCAGGCGATTGGCTTCTTCCTCGGTTGCTGCCACGGCGCGAATGGTACGGTGGAAGCTCGAAATTTTCAGCCCGCATTGCTCGCGGATGAAATGGTAGACCGATCCGTACAGGTCCTTCTTTTTAAGGCCTGGAATCAGCTCGAGGGGCATGTAGGTGTACTCGATAACGATGGGCTTCCCATCGGCCTGACGCACGCGCACGACGTGATAGGCAAAGTCATCCTCGGCAATTCCCAGCTGGGCTGCGATGTCCGCTGGTGGATTAACAATCGAGAAATCGTAGACCACCGAGGTCACCTTTTCCCCGCGGTGCTCATACGAAAAGCCCTGGGCACGGTCGTTTTTGCCCTGGAAAAACGCTTGGCCGGGAAGTCCCGCCGTGTCCTTAACGTAGGTACCCGATCCGCGCCGGCTGGTAATAAGACCTTCCTCGGTGATTTGCTCGATAGCTCGTTTGACGGTGATTTTGGAAACGCTATAGAGCTCACAGAACTCAACGACGGTGGGAAGCTTGTCGCCCGGTTTAAGAGCGCCATCCTCGATACTTCGACGAATATCTGCAGCTATCGCCTCGTATTTGGGAATCATGGAACCTCCTTTCCGACATATATGAATACAAAAAGTAAGTATAACCCTCAACAGGGCATCCATATTACTTTTATCTAAGAAGTTCGAGAAAGAAAAAAGAAAAAGACGCTTTACTTTTAAAATTAGAGCGCTATAGTTTAAGCAACGAACGGAATCCTTCCGCACAACAGGATCGACCGTTTGGGGACGGTTTTGTTTTGGCGGGTTGGATATCGGTATGGCCGGTGCGCGCCCGCGCCGGATAACCTGCCAAAGCAAACCCGTCTCCAACCGGAAGCTCTAGAACACGAAAGCGAGGACTTTGATGGCACAGTATCAGCTGCCCAACGACTTCTTCTTTGGCGCTGCTATGTCCGGCCCGCAGACTGAGGGTCAGTGGAACCAGGGCGGCAAGCTCGAGAACCTGTGGGACACCTGGTCCATCCAGGATCTGGGTTCGTTCTACAACCGCGTTGGCTCTTACGCCGGCAATGACTTTATGGCCAAGTACCAGGAAGACCTTCGCATTTTGAAGGACTTGGGTCTGGATACCTATCGCACTTCCATCCAGTGGAGCCGTCTGCTCGATGCCGACGGCAACCTCAACGAGGAAGGTGCCGCGTGGTATCACGAGTTGTTCCGCGCCTCTCGCGAAGCCGGCTTGGAGCCGTTTGTCAACTTGTACCACTTTGACATGCCCACCTACCTCTTTAACCGTGGCGGCTGGGAGAGCCGTGAGGTTGTCGAGGCTTACGCACATTACGCCGACGTCGCCTTCCACGAGTTTGGCCAGGAGATTAAGTACTGGTTCACCTTTAACGAGCCCATCGTCGAGCCCGAGCAGCGCTATCAGGAGGGCGTGTGGTTCCCGCAGCTCCACGACTTCAACCGCGCCCGCACCGTGCAGTATCACATCTCGCTGGCGCACGCGCTGGCCGTGGCCAACTATCGTCGCGCCTATGACGAGGGCGCTATTCGCGCCGATGCCAAGATCGGCATGATCAACTGCTTTACCCCGGTCTACACCAAGGAGAACCCCAGCGAGGCGGACCTCGAGGCCGTGCGCATGACCAGCGGCATCAACAACCGCTGGTGGCTCGACCTCATCACCAAGGGCGAGCTTCCTGCCGACGTGCTCGACAGCCTGGCCGAGGGCGGCGTTAAGCTCCCGTTCCGCGCCGGCGACCAAGAGATCCTCAAGCAGGGTGTTGTCGACTGGCTCGGCTGCAACTACTACCACCCCACGCGTGTTCAGGCGCCGGCGAGCAAGGTCGACCAGTACGGCCTGCCGCACTTTGCCGACGAGTACGTATGGCCCGACGCCGTTATGAACGAGAGCCGCGGCTGGGAGATCTACCCGCAGGGCCTCTACGACTTTGGCATGGACTGCGCTAAGAACTACCCCGATCTTGAGTGGTTCGTTTCCGAGAACGGCATCGGCATCATGGACGAATACAAGAACCGTGACGCCGAAGGAACCATCCAGGATGACTACCGCGTCGACTTTGTACGTCAGCACCTGGAGTGGGTGGCCAAGGCCATCGACGAGGGCGCCAAGTGCCGGGGCTATCACTACTGGGCCGTCATCGATAACTGGTCTTGGGCCAATGCCTTTAAGAATCGTTACGGCTTTGTCGAGGTCGATCTCATGGACGGCTACAAGCGCCGCCTTAAGAAGTCGGCGGCCTGGCTCAAACAGGTCGCCACGACCCACGTGGTTGATTAGCGACCGGGCGAACGCCCAGACCGCGCGCCGCCGCGCGCAACACATGGCACATCTGGTGGCAGAGGGCGACAGACCACCGTGCGCATAGGAAAAGGCCGGATTTGAAAGTTAGGAGCAATCATGGCCAGTGACAACGGAAAGAGCTTCCTCGACAAGTTTGCCGAGGTCTCTGCGAAGGTGGGAAACCAGGTTCACCTGCGTTCCCTGCGTGACGCCTTCGCGACCATCACGCCGCTCTATATCCTTGCGGGTATCGCGGTTCTTATTAACAACGTCGTGTTCCCTCTGTTCCCGCTCGATGCGGCGGGCCTTGCCAACCTTCAGACGTGGGGCTCGGCAATTACGCTGGGCACCCTCAACGTCTCTGCCATTATCTTGGCCGGATTGATTGGCTACAGCCTCGCCAAGAACAAGCGTTTCGATAACCCGCTCGCTTGCGTGGTCGTCGCCATCTCTGCCTTCGTCATCATGATGCCGCAGCAGATCACCGCCTCGCTTGCCGCCACGAGCCCACTGCTCACCGACAAGATCACCTCCGCCGAGGTCACGGGCGCCCTTTCGACTGCCAACACCGGCACCAACGGTCTGTTCTCGGCTATTATCATCGCCCTGCTTTCCGTCTCGCTCTTCATCAAGATTTCTGGCGTCGAGAAGCTCAAGGTTAAGCTGGGCGAGGGCGTGCCTCCCGCGGTCTCCAACTCCTTCAACGTCATGATTCCGATGCTGCTTAACCTCGCGGTCTTCGCTCTTGCCGCAGCCCTGCTCGCCGTGTGCGCCGGCACCGATCTGTGCACCATCATCTCCACGTGCATCTCCAACCCGCTCAAGAGCATCATGAACGCCGGTCCGTGGGCTGTTATCCTCATCTACACCCTTGCTAACCTGCTGTTCTGCGTCGGTATTCACCAGTCCACCATCTCTGGCGCTACCGTCGAGCCGATCCTGACCATGCTCATCGTCGACAACATGGCTACCTTTGCCGCCGGTGGCACCATCCAGCCCGATCACTACATGAACATGCAGATCGTTAACAGCTTCGCCCTCATCGGCGGCTCGGGCTGCACCCTCATGCTCCTGCTCGACACGCTCCTGTTCTCCAAGAACAAGGCTTCCGAGACCGTTTCCAAGATGGCTATCCTGCCTGGTCTGTTCAACATCAACGAGCCGGTTATCTACGGTTACCCCATCGTGTACAACCTGCCGCTCATGATCCCGTTCGTTCTTCTTCCCGATCTGTTCATCGGCATCACCTATGGCCTTACCTGCGCAGGCATCATCAGCCCCTGCATCGCCCAGGTGCCCTGGACCATGCCTCCCGTCATCAATGCCCTGCTCGCTACGGGCTTTGACTGGCGCGCCGGCGTGTGGCAGGCTATCGAGATTGTCATTGGCATGGCCGTCTACCTGCCCTTTATGAAGATTTCCGAGAAGGCAATCGCCAAGCAGGAGGCTTTCGCCGAGTAGAACGCCTAACGTTCGTCCCTTTCACCTTTGCGGGCGCCGGTACGCGGTGCCGGTGCCCGCAGCTCTCTCCCTTGTGTAAAGATGCAGGGGGTGGGCACAATAGCCGCAAGGAATAAAACCAGTTGTCGTCTGCGCGCCGCGCAGTTATAAGGAGGAAACCATGAAGAAGATCATGCTCTGCTGCAATGCCGGTATGTCCACGAGCCTGCTGGTCCAGAAGATGCAGGCCGAGGTTGCAAACCGTGGTCTGGATATTGAGGTCGAGGCTCGTCCCATGAACGAGGCCCACGATCACCTGGACGAGTGCGACATGTTGCTGCTTGGTCCGCAGATCGGCTACACCAAGGGCGATTTTGAGAAGGAGGCCGCCGGCCGCTTCCCGGTCGAGGTTATCAACATGGTCGACTACGGCCGCATGAACGCTGCCGGCATCATCGACCACTGCGTCAGCGTGATGGGCTAGGTGCTCTGCATGGAGGATATGAACGAACTGCAGATGACCTGCTTTGAGATCATCAGCTACGTCGGTACCGCCAAGAGCATGTACATCAATGCCGTGCAAAAGGCCAAGGAGGGCGATTTTGACGCCGCCGAGGAGCTTATCAAGCAGGGCGACGAGGCCTATAACGGTGGCCACGATGTTCACATGGGGCTTCTGAAGAAGGAGGCCAACGGCGAGCGTAACGGCGAGGCCCCGTTGATTTTGCTGCATGCCGAGGACCAGATGGCCGGCACCGAGACCATGCGCGTCATGGCGACGGAGCTCATCGAGGTTCACAAGCAGCTGCAGGCACTTCAGGCCTAGTCGGCGTTATCGCCGCGACGGACCGTGCGGTCCAACAGACAACATAGTCCCTTTGACGGGCGCCGGGAGCCTCCGCCTCCCGGCGCCTTTATTTTTGGGGATGGTCTTGCGCGGCCTGTTGGGCAGCCAATTGCGTTACCCCAGATAAAACCTGCCAAAACAAACCTGTCCCTTTTTGGTAGGTTTTTGCCTTGAGAGCGGTACCATACAGGCAATGTTTAAACGAGAAAGGTGGGCTCCCATGGAACCTAAGCAGTACTACATCGGCATCGACGTCGGCGGCACTTCGGTTAAGGAGGGCCTGTTCGACGAGGACGGCAACCTGCTTGCCAAGGCCAGCGTGCCCACGCCTCCTATCGTTGACGCTGCGGGCTTTGCCGCGGTGACCGAGGCTATCGACCAGGTGGTCGCCAAGGCACAGATTCCGCGTGCCTTTGTGGCGGGCATTGGCCTGGCCGTTCCGTGTCCCATCCCGGCGTCGGGCGATGCCAAGGTCAAGGCCAACATTGCCATTAACCTGCCCGAGCTGAGGGTCGCCATTCAGAAGCACTGCCCCGATGCGGTCGTTAAGTATGAGAACGATGCCAACGCCGCTGCCATGGGCGAGGCCTGGCTCGGTTCTGCCAAGGGCGTGCAGAACGTGGTGATGGTCACCATCGGTACCGGCGTGGGCGGCGGCGTTATCGTTAACGGCGACGTGGTATCGGGCGTTGTGGGCGCCGGCGGCGAGATTGGCCACATGTGCCTGAACCCGGCCGAGGAGCGCACCTGCGGCTGTGGCGGCCATGGCCATCTGGAGCAGTATTCCAGCGCCACCGGCGTGGTGAGCAACTACCTTGCCGAGTGCAAGAAGGCGGGCGTCGAGCCCATTGAGCTCACCGGCCCCTCCGATTCCAAGGACGTGTTCCAGGCCTGCCGCGAGGGCGACAAGCTTGCGCTGGCCGCAGCCGACACCATGGCCGACTACCTTGGCCGCGCCCTGGCGCTTATCGCCAACGTGGTCGACCCCGAGATGTTCCTGATCGGTGGCGGCGCGTCTGCCTCGGGCGATGTCTACCTCGACAAGGCTCGCGAGTACTTCCAGCGCTACGCGCTCTCTGCCTCGCGCGAGACGCCCATCGAGGTCGCTTCGCTCGGAAACGACGCCGGCATCATCGGTGCCGCCTACGTAGCTCTGCGCGCCGCCGGCAAATAGCTGGTGCAAAGGGGGCAGACTTCGCTCCAACACTTGCCCCAAAATATGCCGTGGCCCTTCCGTCTCAGAAGGCTCGGCATCGGCGTGCTACCATAGCTACGTCCAAGTACACATATCAAGTGGAGGATATCCATGGCAAACGTTCTTGTCTTTGGTCACCAGAACCCCGATAACGACGCCATCATGAGCGCCGTCGTCCTGTCCCAGCTGCTCAACCAGGTTGAGTATGCCGGCAACACCTACGAGGCCTGCGCCCTTGGTCAGCTTCCGGCCGAGTCCGCCAAGCTGCTCGCCGACGCCGGCATCGCCGAGCCCCGCGTGATCGAGTCCGTCGAGGCCGGTCAGCTCGTCGTCCTCACCGACCACAACGAGTCTGCCCAGTCCGTCGCTGGCCTTAAGGACGCCACGGTCTTTGGCGTTGTCGATCATCACCGCATCGGCGACTTCGAGACCGCCGGCCCGCTGCACTACATCTGCCTGCCCTGGGGCTCCAGCTGCACCATCGTCACCAAGCTCGCCGGCGTGCTCGGCGTTGAGCTTTCCGACGTCCAGGCCAAGCTGCTGCTCTCGGCCATGATGACCGACACGCTCATGCTCAAGAGCCCCACCACCACCGATGTCGACCGCGCCGTCGCCGCCAAGCTCGGCGAGCAGGTGGGCGTCGACCCGGTCAAGTTTGGCATGGAGGTCTTCCTTACCCGTCCGTCCGGCTCCTTCACCGCAGCCGAGATGGTCGGCAACGACATCAAGATGTTCGAGCCCGCCGGCAAGAAGCTGCTCATCGGCCAGTACGAGACCGTCGACAAGACCCGCGCACTCGGCATGATCGACGAGATTCGCGAGGCCATGCGTGCCTACGCCGCCGAGAAGGGTGCCGACGGCATTGTCCTGTGCATCACTGACATCATGGAGGAGGGCTCGCAGGTCCTGTTCGAGGGCGAGACCGAGGCTGCTCAGAAGGGCCTGGGCATTGCCGACGAGCACGACGGCGTCTGGATGCCGGGCGTCCTCTCCCGTAAGAAGCAGGTCGCTGCCCCCATCATGGCTGCCTGCTAGGTTTAGTTGACCGAACGCCACGACCGGATCGCGGACGCCCCGCGCTCCGGTCGTTTTTTGTGCACGTCGCCGCGTCGTCTCTTGGACAGGCGTGCCCGTGCCGTTGAGCAAATAATGTTCAACCTGTGGTTCCGCTTTTCGGCCGCGCCTACGTGCTTATCGTGCAGGGTAGGCTAGATGCAAGCGTAATACGTTAGAGCGCGGCGCCGCCACTTGGGCGGGCCGTGCTTTTTTAAGACGGGAACCATCCCGTGAAAGGAGCCGCCCATGGCAGCAACTGAGCAGCTGTTCAACGTTCGTGAGCGCAAGCGTTTTGAGCGCCACGACATTTGGGAGCGCATCACCGAGAACGGCACGATTTCCGCCGCTGTCATGGTCTTCGCCGCCATCGCCGCCGTCATTTGTGCCAATACCGATGCCTACGAGGCCATCCATCACTTTTTGGAGACCCCGCTGTATGTGGGTCTGGGCAACCTTACGGCCGGTCTCACCGTTGAGCTTTTCGTCAACGACTTCCTCATGGCGATTTTCTTTTTGTTGGTGGGCATTGAGCTTAAGTACGAGATGACGGTCGGCGAGCTCAAGAATCCGCGTCAGGCCATGCTTCCCATGCTGGCGGCCGTGGGCGGCGTCGTCGTTCCCGCCTGTATCTACCTGATCTTCAACCATGCCGGCGCCCGCAACGGTTGGGCCATCCCCATGGCAACCGATATTGCCTTTGCGCTGGGCGTGCTATCGCTTTTGGGCAATCGCGTTCCCAACGGCGTGCGCGTGTTCTTCTCGACGCTCGCCATCGCCGACGACCTCATCTCCATCGCCGCCATCGCCATCTTTTACGGTCAGAGCCCCAATCCGTTTTGGTTGGGCGCCGCCGCGCTTGTGACCTGCGCGCTCGTGTGGCTCAACAAGACGCAGCATTACCGCCTTGCCCCGTATTCGGTACTGGGTCTGCTGTTGTGGTTCTGTATGTTCAAGAGCGGCGTGCACGCCACGCTTGCTGGCGTTATCTTGGCCTTTACCATCCCGGCTAAGTGCGGCGTCAAGCTCGATAGCCTCACCGATTGGTTGGGCGAGTGCCTGCCGCTGCTTGATGACCGCTACGACGACGAGGCACACATCCTGGGCCAGCATGACTTTACCGTCTCGACCACCAAGGTCGAGCGCGTCATGCACCGCGTAACCCCGCCGCTTATCCGCATGGAGCGTCTGATCTCCACGCCGGTCAACTTTGTGATTCTGCCGATCTTTGCGTTCGTGAACGCACAGGTTCGCCTGGTGGGCGTGGACATGAGCACACTGCTCACCGACCCGGTGACGCTCGGCGTGTACTTTGGCATGCTGCTGGGCAAGCCGATTGGTATTTTTGGCATGACATTTACCCTGGTCAAGCTCAAGGCTTGCCAGTTGCCGCGCAACGTCAACTGGCACATGATTGCCGGTGTGGGCATTCTGGGCGGCATCGGCTTTACGATGTCGATCCTCATCAGCGGCCTCGCTTTCCCGACGGCCCAGTTCGAGGTCCTGGCTGCCAAGGCCGCTATTCTCGCCGGCTCTGTCACCGCGGCCGTGCTTGGCATGATCTATATGAGTGTGGTCTGCAAGCACCCTGCGCCCAAGAACGAGTAAAAGCTCGAAAAAAGACACCAGAACCGGTTTGGATGCGTTCGAAACTCGGATCCGAGCGCTACTGGCCCCCTGCCAGATACCCCCGTGGTCAAAAAACGCCGTTTGTGAGTACTGTCACAAACGGCGTATCATTTTAGGTGCGGAAAATAATGAACAAATTTATAAGAACTGTACGCTAATGAGTGACCATCGACTTCCAATTTGGCGCTAGCTGACGGTGATTAGGGAGTTTCAAGTCGAGTTTTGCCGATTTCGACCAAGAAACGCTGCTACTAAAAAGGTGACAGTACTCATATTTGCCCTTTTTTGGCCACAAGCCCTAAAACAAGCCTCGCCAGGGTCGGGAAACGGGCCAAATGCCGGCCTCGAGGCTTATTCCACGGTGCCGTAGACGGCGCCCCAGCCGTGGGCGGCCAAGGCGGAGTTGAGCTGGTCGCAAAGCGATTGGCGGTCGTAGTAGCCGGGCGGCAAAAGGTTGACGATTTCCATGAGGTCGGGCGCGAGGTCCAAGATCTCGGCCTGCACGATGAGATCCAGGCGGTCGATGGCGCGGCGGTCATAAAACAGTCCGTCGACCAGGCGCTGCAGGTCGCCGAATTCCTCGGCCTGGAACGATCCGTACTCCATAGTGCCTCCTTGGGCGCCCCACACCGGCATGCGCGGCGATTCGTAATTTATTGCGATGGACTTAATCTATCACGGCTTCATACCGTTGCGGCGGTGGCGGTCTATACTTAGACGAACTGCAACGTCCCGCTTCGCGAAAGGTCGCACCCATGCAGACGATCTACCAGAAGATGGAAACCACCGAACTCGATGCCGCCATCGAGGCGCTCAAGGCCGAGGTCGCCGAGGTCAAGGCCAAGGGCCTGGCGCTCGACATGGCCCGCGGCAAGCCGTCGCCCTCCCAGGTGGACATCTCTCGACCCATGCTCGATATCCTCAATGCCGATGCCGATCTGCACGACGGCAACGTCGACTGTTCCAACTACGGCTGCTTTGATGGCATTCCCTCGGCACGCAAGCTAGCGGGGGAGTTCCTGGGTTGCCCCGCCGAGCAGACGCTCGTGCTGGGTTCGTCGAGCCTGCTGATCGAGCACGATATCGCCGGTATGTTCTGGCGTTGCGGCTCGTGCGGCAACGAGCCCTGGGAGGCTTACGAGGCAGCGCACGACGGCAAGAAGGTCAAGTTTCTGTGCCCTGTTCCCGGCTACGACCGCCACTTTGGCATCACCGCCGATCTGGGTATCGAGAACGTCCCCGTCGCGATGACCGACAACGGCCCCGACATGGACGAGGTCGAGCGCCTCGTCGCCGCCGACGATTCCATCAAGGGCATCTGGTGCGTGCCCAAGTATTCCAACCCCACGGGCATCACCTTTAGCGAGGACACTGTGCGCCGCCTGGTTGAGATGCCCACGGCCGCACCCGATTTCCGCATCTTCTGGGACAACGCCTACTGCGTGCACGACCTGTACGACGAGACCGACGAGCTCGCAAACATCTTTGACCTCGCTCGCGCGGCGGGCACCGAGGACCGCGTGGTGGCATTTGCCTCGACGTCCAAGATCACCTTCCCGGGCGCCGGTATCGGCTTTATCGGTGCGAGCCCCGCGGTCATCGCCGAGTTCTCCAAGCGCCTGAAGGCCGGCCTCATCAGCGCCGACAAGCTCAACCAGCTGCGTCACGTGCGCTTCCTTCCCACCATCGAGGCGGTCAAGGAGCACATGAAAAAGCATGCCGAGTTTTTGCGTCCGCGCTTTGAGGCCGTTGAGCGCAAGCTCACCGAGGGCCTGGGCGGCACGGGCTGCGCCACCTGGACGCATCCCCGCGGCGGCTACTTTGTAAGCTTCGATGGTCCCGAGGGCTCGGCCCAAAAGGTCGCCGCGCTGTGCGCCGACCTGGGCGTTAAGCTCACGCCGGCCGGTGCTACCTGGCCCTATGGCAAGGATCCGCGCGATACCAACATCCGCATCGCGCCGAGCTATCCCACGGTCGAGGACCTGGAGGCCGCGCTCGATGTGCTGGTGCTGGCCGTCAAGCTCGTCGCTGCCGAGCTTGCGCGTGCCGAGCGCGCCTAACGCGCGGCTTCCAGTACTATCCGCACTTTCGATACGTAAAGGAGCGTATACATGGATTTGGGTATTTCCACCAACCCCACGCCAGAGCTCTACACCATTAAGGTAACCGGCGAGATCGATATCTCTAACGCCGATAGCCTGCGTAATGCCATCGACCTGGCGCTCGAGCAGCCCACTGAGGCCGTTGAGCTCGATTTTGCCCAGGTGAGCTACATCGATTCGACGGGCATTGGCGTGCTCGTGGGCGCCGCGCACCACGCGGTCGACCACGGCAAGCGCTTTAGCTGCACCAATGTGCAGCCCCCGGTGATGCGCGTGGTCCAGCTGTTGGGTGTCGACCAGGAGATTTCGATCACCGCTGCATAATCTTTGCTCCCAAAAGGGCGTGCCGTTTGGCATATGTTTGTGATGCGCTCGGACGTTTTGGCGTCCGGGCGCTATACTTGACCGAATGAATAGACGAGTTCCGGCCGAATGGCGCGGTGCGGGCTCGACTCACATCGAGCCTTGGAGGTATGTGTGTTTGGTATTGGAGAGGGTGAGCTCGCGATCATCGTGGTCTTCGGCTTTTTGCTGTTTGGCCCGGATAAGCTCCCACAGATGGGCCGCACGATCGGCCGTGCCATCCGTCAGTTCCGCGAGACGCAGGAAAAGATGACGGCCGTTGTTCAGTCCGAGATTATCGATCCGGTAAGTGAGGCCGCTTCGGCACCGGTCAAGCCCAAGAAGACTGCCGTCGATGACGATTCCGATGCAGACGAGGATGCCGTCGAGACGGCTGCGCCCGCA
>CAJLLB010000051.1 GCA_905207425.1 uncultured Collinsella sp. | reverse complement strand
AAGCCAGCGAGCGGCGGTTGAGGCTCGCGCCGATGCTCAGAAGGAGAACGCCGAGCTCCAGCGTGAGATTGACAGCCTGCGTGCACAGCTTGGACGCAAGGACGACGAAGCAAAGCTTGCCGAGTCGGCGGCGCGCAACGCTGCTCAAAACGATTTAGCTGCACGCGACGCTCAGATTGCCGAGCTGCAGGCCAGGCTTGCCGCGGCGGACAAGGCCCAGGAGATGGCGCCTGCCGCGGCAGAGTCGCAGCGTGAGCTCGATGCCGCTCGCAGCGAGGCCGAGCGCGCGCTTGCTGACTATCGCGCGAAGGTGCAAGAGAAGTTTTCCGCCGCAAAGGCTCAGTCCGAGCAAGAGGCCGAGGGCCTGCGTGCCCAGCTGCGCGAGCAGGAACTGATGGCAAAAATGAACCTGTCAGAGGCGGTCGCCGCGGCGGAACGAGAGCGCGATGAGGCACGTGCCAAGCTGACGAGCGAGCTGGCGGTGCGCGATTCTCGCGAGGAGCAAGCCAAGGCAGCACACGAGCTCGAGCTTGCGCAGGCCAAGCGCGCGAGCGATGACCTGATTCGCTACAAGGATGAAGAGATTGAGCGTCTTAAGGACATGAAGGTCCGCCTGTCTACCAAGATGGTGGGCGAGTCGCTCGAGCAGCACTGCGAGACCGAGTTTAACCGTCTGCGCATGACGGCGTTTCCCAACGCGTACTTCGAGAAAGATAACGATGCGTCCGAGGGTACCAAGGGCGACTTTATCTTCCGCGAGTGCGACGCAAGCGGTAACGAGGTCATTTCGATTATGTTCGAGATGAAAAACGAGAACGACGAGACCGCGACCAAGCACAAAAACGAGGACTTCTTTAAGAAACTCGATCACGATCGTCGCCAGAAAGGCTGTGAGTACGCGGTGCTCTGCACACTGCTCGAGCCCGAAAGCGAGCTCTATAACGCAGGGATAGTCGACGTGAGTTACCGCTATGAGAAGATGTACGTGATCCGCCCGCAGTTCTTCATTCCCATGATCACGCTGCTGCGCAACGCCGCCATGGGTTCGCTGCGCTATAAGCAGGAGCTGGCGGAGTACAAGCAGCAGAACATCGACGTCACGAACTTCGAGGCCAAGATGGAGAAGTTCAAGAACGACTTCGGCCGCAACTATGAGCTTGCGAGCCGTAAGTTCCAGACGGCGATCGAGGAGATTGACAAGACGATTAGCCATCTGCAGAAAACCAAGGAGGCATTGCTGTCCTCCGAGAACAATTTACGTCTAGCCAACAAGAAGGCCGACGATCTTACCATTCGCAAGCTCACCTGGGGCAACAAGACCATGAAGGCGGCGTTTGACGAGGCGCGCGGGGCTGCGACAGGGGCAAACGATGAGCCCGCCGAGGCGGATTCGTATGAGGTCGAGGATGCCGAGTAGGGGATAGCGTATAGTGCAAAAGCGGGGCCGCTGGCGATACCGCCAACGGCTTCGTTCCAGTATGTACGGCTAGTCCTCGAGCAGGTCCTCGATAAAGCCGACGCGGTAGTTTTTGAAGATGACCTCGCCGCCGTCTTGCGTGGCATCCAGGTCGACATCGCCCATGATGCCAAAGTCGTGGTCGCCATCCTCGTCGGCAAAAATCTGGTGCACGTGCCACACGTGATCGGTCTTCTCGTCGCTCCCGTCGATGGTAAACATCGCGGCGCTGCGGGCATCTCCGTCGGTGAGGATTTCCTCGTGCTGCTCATGGTAGGCATCGAGCGCCTTTTGCCAGCGGACCTCGCTCATGCCCCAGTCCTCGTCGAGTTCGCCCAGGTCGCGAACGTGCTCGCGGGCGGCAAGGGTCACGCGGCGGAAGAGTGCGTTGCGCACCAGCAGCGTGCAGCCGCGACGGTCCGCAACGACCTCGTCGATGCCCTGCGGCGGCGCGGCGTCGAGGGCCGCCGGGTTGCCGGCGTTCTCCCACTCGTCCACCAGGCTCGAGTCGACCGAGCGTACCACAAAGCCGAGCCACGAAATGATGTCGCGCAAGCGCTCATCGCGCTTCTCAATGGGCACGGTGCGATCGAGGGAGCGGTAGGCCTCGGCTAGGTAGCGCAGCAGAATGCCCTCGGAGCGGGCGATGCCGAGCTTTTGGATATAGCCCTTAAAGTCGCTCGCGCTCTCCAACATGTCGCGCAGGACGCTCTTGGGCGAGAGCTGGTAGTCGTTGGCCCAAGGTACTTCCTGGCAGTACTTGTCGAAGGCGGCATCGAGCAAATCCTCGAGCGGCTTTTCGTAGGTGACATCCTGGATGCGCTCCAAGCGTTCCTCATATTCGACGCCGTCGGCTTTCATCTCGGCCATAGCGCGATCGCGTGCGGCACGTTCCTGTGCACGCAGCACTTGCTTGGGATCTTCGAGCGTTGCCTCGACCATTGAGATTAGATCCATGGTATAGGTCTCGCTCTCGGGATCGAGCAGCTCCAATGCGGCAAGCAAAAACGGCGAGAGCGGCTGGTCGAGCGCGAAGTCCTCGGGCAGATCAACCGTCAGTGCATAGTCGATGTCTGGTGCGGCGTCAGTCGGGGCGTCGGGTGCGGGCGGCACCTCGGTGCGAACGACGACGCCGGAATCGATGAGCGTGGCGAAGATTTCGTCGGCGCGAACCTCGAGCTTGGCCTTTTCCTCGGGAGTCTGCAGACTCGTCTCGATGAGGTCGTGCACGCGGGCTCGGGCATCGCCGCCCTGCTCGACCACGCTAATCACCATGGAGTGCGTGATGCGCAGGCGCGGCTTGAGCGTCTCGGGCTGCGTCTCGATCAGGCGCTCAAAGGTCTGCTTGTTCCAGGTGACAAAGCCCTCGGGGGCCTTCTTCTTTTTAATCTTGCGGAGTTTTTTGGGGTCGTCGCCCGCCTTGGCCATAAGCTTGGCATTCTCGATCTCGTGCTCGGGTGCCTCGGCGATCACCATGCCCTCGGTATCGAAGCCCGAGCGACCGGCGCGACCAGCGATCTGATGAAACTCACGGGCGCGCAGGCGACGCATCTTGTAACCGTCGAACTTGGTGAGCGCGGTGAGCACCACGGTGTGGATGGGTACGTTGATGCCGACGCCGAGCGTATCGGTACCGCAGATGACGGGCAGCAGGCCCTGCTGCGCCAAGCGCTCGACCAACAGGCGATAGCGCGGCAACATGCCAGCATGGTGCACGCCGACGCCGCAGCCGAGCAAGCGCTTGAGGATCTTGCCGAAGGCCGTCGAGAAGCTTGTCCCCTTTGCCGCTTCTTTGATGGCTTCGCGCTGCTCTTTGCTGGCGATGCCAAAATTGGCGAGCGACTGTGCCGTCGCAAGGGCGGCATCCTGGCTAAAGTGCACGATATAGAGCGGGGCCTCGCCGCGGCGCATGGCGAGCTCGACCGTGCCTTCGAGCGAGGTCGTCACATAGTCGTAGCTCAGCGGCACGGGGCGCGGGGCATCGACGACCAAGTCGCAGGTAGCGCCGGTGTGTTCCTCGAGTGAGGCGGCGATGGCAGTGACATCGCCGAGCGTGGCGCTCATGAGCATGAATTGCGTGTGAGGCAGGGTGAGCAGCGGTACCTGCCAGGCCCAGCCGCGATCGGGGTCGGCAAAGTAGTGGAACTCGTCCATGGCGACGCAGCCAACATCGGCATCTTCGCCCTCGCGCAGCGCGTCGTTGGCAAGGATCTCTGCCGTGCAGCAGATGACGGGTGCCTTGGTGTTGATATGCGTGTCGCCGGTGATCATACCGACGTTATCGCGGCCGAGCACCTGTACCAGATCGAAAAACTTTTCACTGACCAGAGCCTTGATGGGGGCCGTGTAATAACAGCGCTTGCCCTGCGCCATGCCCATAAAGAGCATGCCCAGCGCGACGAGCGATTTACCCGATCCGGTCGGAGTGCCCAGAATGACGTGATCGCCGGCTGCCAGGTCCATGAGGGCCTCTTCTTGGTGATCCCACAGCTCAATGCCGCGATCGCTCGTCCATTCAAAGAAGCGTTCGAAGGCCTGGTCGGGCGTGAGCCATGGTTCGGGCTCGCTGCCGTCCTCGGGCTCCCACCAGGTGGGGGAGAGCGCGCCGAGCGAGCCGAACTCGGCTTCGGTTCCCGTGCCGCCCGAGAATGAGCTGGCGGCCCCGGCGCCGGAGACGGTGCTGACGGCGGTATCTGTCGTGGTCTGTGCCATGTGTTTGCTTTCTCTCGCGATTGTCCGCCAACTATTATGGCGTAGCGTCGCATCGATGCGTTCGCAGGCAAGAAAATGCAGGAAATGGGCGTTCTGCCCAGCCGTTTGGTGCAGTTGCCAGCTAAGTGAGTAGACTTTTTGCAATATCGCGAGCACATGGCTTTTGCGCAAGGGCTCTACCTGCGGTTTTAGTATTGGTTATGCGGGTTGTGCTTGGCTATTGCAAAAAAGTCTACTCACTTAGATTTGAGGGACGTTTGCTGGCGCCTATTTGCGCTTGTTTGCCGAAGCTGCGACCATCAGAGGCCCCTGGGACTCTTGCGGTAGACGCTTCTTGCCCTTGCGGGCACGGTTTCTAAAGTTCTCGACGGCCTCTTCCATGCCCAGAGGCACATAGGCGAGCTCATCGAGGTTATCGGGCAGGTAGCAGGCTAGGCTTTGCTCCTGCGCGCGGCCCGCCGCGAGCTGTTCATCGCTGGGCTGCGCTCCAGGTGTGGCGCAAATGCCATAGACGGCGGCACCCATCTCGCGCGTGCGGCGCTCGTACTCGGTCTCGGGATGCTCGGGATGGTCGCGGCGGACGTCGTCGCTTACCCAAAGCGTATCGTAGCCGGCCGCGGCAAACTGTCCCAGGGCGTAATCGCGCAACGGCTTGCTATCGGTGCGCAGTGTGACGGTAGCGCCGGCTGAAAAGAGCGGGCGGTAGAGCATCAGATGGTCGACATGGACGAGTCGTTTTTTAGCGTACTTGGCCTTGGGCTGCGGCGTGGGAAAGTTAATGGTGATGGCATCGAGCTCGCCTGCGGCAAACAGCTGTGGCAGCGATGCGGCGCCTCGGGGCAGGACGAGTGCGTTGGATAGCCCCTGTTCGCAGATTTTCTGCGCGGCATAGGCGATGCAGATGGGCTCCTGGTCCATGCCGATAAAGAGGGTGTCGGGCTCGCGGTGGGCGCGCTCGACCAGATAGGTTCCCTTGCCACAGCCAAGATCCAGGTGAAGGTGTTCGAAGGGCTTGCTGCCAGCTGGCGCGCAAGCCTCGCGCCAATCTCCGGCATAAGCCTCGGGGTTCGTCTCGATCGCATCGGCGTAGCGCTCCAGGCGCTCCTCGAGCACAAAGTTCTTAGGCGTGCGAACGTGGACGGCTCCCATGAGGCTCCTTGGTCATAAGTATGGAACGCATAGCTGCGCGTTCCGTCAATGGGTTGAAAAAGGGTGGGCATAGTTTGCCCGAAAGATGCGGTGCGGCTCGGCGGCGAATCGTCGGTGCCTACAGACGTTTGAGAATCACATAGCGGTTGAGCTCGCCGCTGCGACCGTCGGCATGGAAGCGCTCAAGCTCGCGCACGGGGACCTCGCCGCTCTTGTAGAACGTACGGACGCCGCGCACCAGGTCGGTGATCTGCTGATCGTCAAAGTGATGGCAATAGCGGTAGGCGTGGCGGTCGTTTTGCCAGCCGATGAGGTGGTCGCCGGCTTCAAACTGCGCGGAATCGTAACCTTCAAACGGCGGGGTGAGCTCGGCACGGGCCTCGGCGCGAACGGCCTTGCGCGCCATGCGCTCGTCGTTCATAAACTCCCAAAAGCTGATGGCGATGATGCCGCCCGGGCGCGTCTGGCGCACCAGGGCGTCGAGCACGCGTACGCGGTACTCGCACGACGGCACGTGGTGCATAAAACCAAAGCAGACCGAGATGTCGGCGAGCGGGGCGTCGAAAAGCACGTCGGGTGTCTCGGCGGGGTTGAGCTTCATAAGGGCATCGAGCACGTCGAGTTCCTGGAAGTGCAGGTTGGGAATGCGCAGGGCGTGACCGTGCGCATCGATAGCCAAATCCTGACACGAGTCGACACCATAGAACTCAAACGGGCAGCTGGCATCTACCGAGGGGTTTGCGCCGTCGACGCCCTTGGCGGCAAGTGCGCCGCCGGCGGCAAAGTTCTCGAATCGCATATTGCCGCAGGCGAGATCGAAGACGCGGACGGGATGCTCAATCGTGGCGACATCGAGCTGTTCGAGCGCGATGTCCATGGTGCGCACCCAGCCGGGCCACGGGGCCTGGCGCGTATCGGAGAAGGAGGCGGAGTGCTCGCGATAGAACGTGTTGTTGAGCTGGATGAGCGATGAGGCGAAATCGCGGTTCACGGCGCGGAACTCCCTCCGTTGGCGGTGCGGAATTAACAGTACGACCATACTACCGTTAACGCCGCAACGGGGACAACCAAGCTACGGGTCATTGCTCTGTTTGGACACATTTCCGCAGCTCATATGCACCCGCAACCGACGGTTGTCAAAAATCTCACTAGAATAGGTGGCATGCTTTTGGCGGTGGCGGATAGATTTTTAACTGTGCAAGGCGCCTTAAGAAGAAAAACGGTCCGGCGGCACGGCTGGCATCACATAGGAGGAACCATGAATGTAGAAACTGCGCAGCGGCTCGCCGACCTTCGTCGCAGCAAGGGTTTTAGCCAAGAAGGGCTGGCACGAAAGCTGGGACTGTCGCGCCAAGCAGTCAGTAAATGGGAGCGCGCGGAGAGCTCGCCCGATACCGAGAACCTGATCTCGCTCGCCAAGCTCTATGGTGTGAGCTTGGACGAGCTGCTCAATCCGAGCGATGAGATTGAGGACGATATCGAGTTTGAGAACGAGGACCGTGCCCGTCAGCGCGAGGCCGAGGCGGCAGATCGCGCCCGTACCCATGAGGCGGCGGCACGTGCCACCGAGGCGGCAACACAGGCGAGTGACGCCGCCGCCAAGGCGGCGCAAGCGGCAAGCTGGAGTGCGCAGGCCGCCAATGCCGCTACGGCGCAGGCGACGAGTGGCAGCGCAGTTGGCTCGACTCCGGTGAAGGGCCCGTTCCAGTCGTTCCCGTATTGGGCCGTGTGCTGGCTGCTGTTCTTTTTGCTGATGTTCCTGTTTGGTGCCGGCCCCTTTGCCGCACTGATCTTCTTTACGATTCCCATCTATCACTGGGTGGCGCGTGCGCTCGATGGCGATTGGGCGCGCGGGGATATTCAGGTTGGTTCGGCGTCGGTGGCGGTCAAGGCCCAGGGGAAGGATACTTCTGCGGAATCTGATGCTGACGTGGCTACCGCGACTACCGCTGAGCCGATTGCCAAAGAGAGTGATGAATGATGAAGCTTTCGCATGAATCCAAGGTACGCCTGGGTGTTGGCATCGGAGCGTTTGTGCTCATTGTTGGGCTTGTCTTTGGCGTTTCGCGGACATTGATTCATTTTGATGGTCCGTGGGATCTCGACGATGTTGTATCCGGCTTGTCTGGTATGGACGATGCGCTTGACGAGGACGATCTTTTGGATAGCGGTAACTATTCCGCTCGGCCTCAACAGCTTTCGAGCGAAACGTTTGATGCCGACGCGTTCACATCGCTTGATTTGGACGTGACGTCGGGCACGGTCGAGGTCAAACACGTCTCCGGCGGGCCAGTGCGCGTAATTGAAAGCGGTCGCGTGGCAACGGGGACCGTTGCCTTCGATGCGGCAACCCAGAACCTGGCCGAAATCAAGGGTTCTACGCTCAAGATTCGCCAGTTCGATTGCGATGACGAGCGCGCCATTGACCGCACGGTTACCGTCGAACTGCCGCGCGATGTTGCCGATAACATGGTGGGCATCACAGCGAATGTGGGATCGGGTGATCTGACGGTCGCGGGCATTGCGTGTCATGACCTCAACCTGACTTTGGACTCGGGAGACGTCGAGTTTACGGGTACCGTGACCGATACCCTGAATGCCGAGGTCGGTTCGGGCGATGTGACGTTCGAGCTCTACCAGGCCCCCGCGAAGTCGATGGACGTGAGCGTGGGCTCGGGCGATGTGGAGATGACGGTTCCGAACTCGACGGGCTTTAAGGCGAGCCTCACCTTGGGCAGCGGCGACTTCGAGAGCGATTTCCTTCCGCTTGGCTACGACGGCGAGACCGTTTTGAATCTTGAATTCGATAACGGCGATAAGTCTGCCACGTATCGTTTTGAGGTCGGTTCGGGCGACATGTCGTTTGATTCGGAGTAGTGAGGCAGACGAAAGCCTAGGCGAAGATATAGACGCGCTGTTTGGTGAAGGCGTCGAAGCCGAGATTGGCTTCGGCGCCTTTGCCTTTACAATGGGGGCATGGAACAGATTATCTTGAACATACTCGAGGCTCTGCGTCGCGGCGAGACCGTGGACGACAAAGCGCTCGTCAAACTGATACATGCCGAGGCACGCCGTGAGGGTGCCGACAAGCGCGATCTGGCCAAGCGTCGCCTGCTGCCGTTTTACCAGCGGGTGAAGCGCGAGGAGCCGGCTCGTTGGACGGTATGGAATGTCGACGCCGAGCTAGAGCGTCAACTGCTGCAGGTGCTACGCATGAAGCCTCGTCGCACGGCTTCGGGCGTAGCGACCATTACCGTCATCACCAAGCCGTGGCCGTGCTCGGGCGATTGCCTGTTTTGCCCCAACGACCTGCGCATGCCCAAAAGCTATCTGCACGCCGAGCCGGCGTGCGCCCGTGCAGAGCAAAACTGCTTCGATCCATATCTGCAGGTGAGCGCCCGTTTGACGGCGCTTTCGCAGATGGGGCATGCGACCGATAAGATAGAGCTCATCGTGCTCGGTGGCACCTGGAGCGACTATCCGGAAGGGTATCAGACGTGGTTTATGTCGGAGCTTTTCCGTGCGCTCAATGACGATGCCGTCGCCGGCGTGGCGGCAAACCCCATGTTGGCGCGTCCGGGCATCAGTCGTGCCGAGGCGGGGCGCCTGCTCGATGACGCTCCCGCCGATGCCCTGCCGCCGGTGGTAGCGGAGCGTCGCGAGCGCTATCGGGCAGCCGGCATTGCGACAGACGAGGTCGAGCTTGCTGCCGGCGTTGCCGACGACCAGGGGCGTGTGGATGCTGCCGTGGGCGGCTACAACCGTGCGGTGCGTCGTCTGTACGGCCCCGGTACGCCGTGGGGCGAAGTCGCTGAGTGGCAGACGGCAACGATGGAGGAGCTTGAACGTCAACAGCGCATCAACGAGACGGCGAAGCATCGCGTGGTGGGACTCGTTATCGAGACGCGCCCCGATGCCGTAACGCCGAAGGCCCTCACGCTTATCCGCCGCCTGGGCTGCACCAAGATCCAGATGGGCATCCAGAGCCTCGACCAGCACCTGCTCGATATCAACGAGCGGCGCATTTCGGTGGCGCAGATCGAGCGGGCGTTTTCGCTTGCGCGCCTGTTTGGCTTTAAGATTCACGCGCATTTTATGCTCAACTTGCTGGGCGCCACGCCCGAAGGGGACAAGCGCGACTACGAGCGCTTTGTGACCGAGGGGGCCTTTATGCCCGACGAGGTCAAAGTCTATCCGTGTGCACTCATCGAGGGCTCGCGTCTGGTGGGCTGCTATGAGCGTGGCAAGTGGCGTCCCTATACCGAGGAAGAGCTGCTCGATGTACTGGCCGATGACATCGTGGTGACGCCGGCGTTCTGCCGCATCAGTCGCATGATCCGCGACTTTAGCTCCGATGACATCATGGTGGGCAACAAGAAGCCCAACCTGCGTCAGCTCGTCGAGAATCGCTTGGCGGCTCGTGGAGAAGGCACAGTGGTGCGCGAGATTCGCTATCGCGAGATCAGTACCGCGGGTGCCGACTTGGATGAGCTTTCTCTTGATGAGGAAGTGGCGTACGAGACGCCGGTGACTCACGAGCGCTTTTTGCAGTGGGTGACGCCGCGGGGCAAGATCGCGGGCTTTTTGCGGTTGTCGCTGCCCGACCATTCGTTTGTTGCCGCACATGCGGACGAGTTGCCGACGACGCCGGACGAGGCGATGATTCGCGAGGTGCACGTGTATGGCATGGCGGCGCGCGTGGGCGATCAGGGCCAGGCGGCGCAACATCACGGGTTGGGGCGTTTGCTCGTAGAGCGTGCGTGCGAGATTGCCCGGGATGCGGGTTATGCGCGTATCAACGTGATTAGCGCGATTGGCACGCGCGAGTACTATCGCCATCTTGGATTTTATGACCATGGCCTTTATCTGCAAAAGGAGCTCTAGATGAACAAGCCGAGTGTTTCTGCCGGCGTCGTTGCCGGCGTTGCTCTGGGAGCCGCGGCGCTTGGTGCGGCCGCTGTCGCTGTTCGTGCTGCCTGTCTGCAGGTTGCGCGAACCCGCAATGGCTTGGCGCGTGTGAAACGCGTGCACGACGAGGGCGGCGACGAAGTCCGCGTATTGGTGCAAGGCGGCGTCTACCAAAGCGCGAGTTACGTTGGTGAGCGCTGGGCGGAGCCCGTCTTTGCGTACTATCGCGCGTTTAACGACGTGTTTGAGGCCGAGGATGCGATGCGCGACGCTTATGGTCACGGTATCGACCGCATTCTTATGCTGGGCGGCGGCGGGTTTGCCTATCCTAAATTCGCCCTGATGTCGCACGAGGGCTTGCGCATGGACGTCATCGAGTATGACGGAGAGATTACGCGCCTGGCGCGCCGCTGGTTCTACCTAGACGAGCTGGAGCGCGCGGCGGGCGATCGCCTGCGGGTGATAACCGCTGAGGCTCGCTCGTATCTGGGTGTGACGAGCGTGGGCCATCGTCGCTATGACGCGGTCGTGAGCGATTGCTTTGGCGGTGCCGAGCCCGTACGCGAGTTGGCGACGGTTGAGGCGTTGCGTTTAGTGCGGGGCAGCCTAAATGTTGGTGGCGTCTACGTCGCCAATATCGTGAGCGCAAACGAGGGGAGCGACGTGACGTTCCTGCGCGACTGCGCTGCCACGGCACTCGAGGTATTCGCCCATGCCTGGGTGGTCCCATGTGGCGATGCGAAGTTCGGCGGCGAGGAAAACTACCTGCTCATCGCCAGCGACGGCGACTATGTCTTTGCCGAAGCTGTGCCCTTCGACACCGACTTCCTCGGCACTGCTCTCCACGACTAGCACGTCTCCCTGCGACCAGTCTGTTTGTGGTGGGGCTCTTTTAGCTACTTCTTGGTCATGCCCAAAGTAGCTCAACAAGCCCCGTCCCAAAAAAGACTGGTCTTAGGCGTGGTCGCGCCAGCCGAGAACGCGCTGCTTCATGCCTTCGATGTCGAGCACGCCTTCGGCAAAGCCCTTGCGCACGAGCTCTTCGGGAACGAACTCATCGTAACGATCAAAGTAAGGCACCTCGCCGGGATAGACGAGCTCGATGGGGTCGAAGTCCTTTTCGGCCTCGGCTGCGAGCACCTCAAAGAACGTCTCCTCGTCGGCCTTCATCTTAAACTGCATAAAGTATGGACGCGACGGATCGAGCCCGCGAAGGCCCAGCTCCGCGGCACACTTAATCTTGAGCATACGTTCGAGCGCCAGAAAGGCGTAGCTGCCCAACCAGGGGAATAGCGCCCACATATTCCCACCTAGGTGGACCAGGGGGCGCTCCCCCATGCCGGATTTCCGGAAGGTGTCCCGGGCGTCCGCTAGCCGGCACACCGCGTGCCGCATGAGATAGGGGTAGTCCTTCTGATCTTGTAGGACGCCGTACATGCGCTCCAGAATACGGGTGTGGATTTCGCCCGCCACATCGCCAAAGTAGGCGGGGACCCGCCCCTTGACCAGGGTACAGTAGACCACCCGCTTTTTATGATCCACCTCATCCACCGCCCACACCCGCCCGGCTATGGCGATCTTGTCTCCCACCGGGGGTGGCTTGACGATGGTGCCCAGTTCCTCCGCGCCGGAGCGGACGGCATATTCGACATTTTCCTGGAACACCGCATAGAATTTGAAGTCGTTGACGAGCCGCTCCCCGGTCAGACCCAGAATCAGTCCGCCGTTCTCCGTCCGGCTGATGTGATCCAGTTCCAGTAGATGCCGCAGGAGCATCCGGTAGTCGTCCTGCTTCACCGGCTCAAAGCAGGACAGCTTCAGAACCCGGGAGGCAAGCTCCCCCGGGGTCATCTCCCCGCAGGAGGCCAGGGTGCTCATGGTCTGGTGGTACAAAAGGCTGTAGGGGAGCCGTCCGGTGCGGGGCGGCTCCACGAACCGCTCCTCGATGTAGAGCTGCACCAGGGCGATGCCCTGGATCAGATACCAGGGGATCATCTCGGGCAGCATGGTACGGGGCAACGGGTGATCTTCCCGCATGACGAACCACATTTCAGACGGATTGCCTCGCCGGCCCGTCCGGCCCATCCGCTGGAGGAAACCGGACACGGTGAAGGGTGCGTCAATCTGGAAGGCTCGCTCCAGTCTGCCGATGTCGATGCCCAGCTCCAGTGTGGCGGTGGCGCACACGGACATCAGGGAGTTGTCGTCTTTCATCTCCTCCTCCGCGCTCTCCCGGTAGGAGGCGGAGAGGTTTCCGTGGTGAATGAGGAAGCGGTCGGGCTCGCCGTTGAGCTCGCAGTAGGAGCGCAGCGTGGTGCAGACCTCCTCGGCCTCCTCGCGCGAGTTGGA
>CAJLLB010000050.1 GCA_905207425.1 uncultured Collinsella sp. | reverse complement strand
CATCTTGCCAGCACGGCTCGAGACGGCGATGCCAATCCTGGTCTCCCCTATGTCCAGCGCAAGCGCGACCACAGCGACTACTTAGGTTCTTAGGCGCCGAGCGCGGTCTTGGCGGCCGCAAGGGCATCGGCGATACCGGCAGCGTTCTTGCCACCGGCCTGGGCCATGTTGGGACGGCCGCCACCGCGACCATCGACCAGGCCCGCGATTTGCTTGATCACGTTGCCGGCGTGGAAACCGGCCTTCACGGCGTCATCGGAGCCGGCGGCGAGCAGGGCCGGGGTGCCCTTCTCGGTCACGCTGGCAACAACGCAGGCGACAGGGCCGGCGACCTTCTGGTGCACGGTATCCCAAACGTTGCGCAGGTCGGCAGCCTCAAGGCCCTGGAGCTCAGCGACAACGAGCTTATAGCCGTCGAGCTCGACGGCGCCCTCGATGGCGCTGGAGATGGCGTCGGAGGAGCCACCGGTCAGAGCCTTCTTGAGCTTATTGGACGTCTCGCGCAGCTCGGCCTGCAGGTTCTCCACGCGAGCGGGAACCTCATCCACGCGGCACTTGAGCGCAGTAGCAGCGGCGTCAACGAGTGCCAGGCGGTCGGCCATATAGTCGAGGGCACCCTTAGAGGTCACGGCCTCGATACGGCGGACATTGGAGCCCGTGGAGGACTCGGAAAGGATCTTGAACAGGCCGATCTCGGCGGTGTTGGCAGCGTGTGTGCCACCGCAGAGTTCGCGGGAGAACGGCTGGTCCTCAGCGCCCACGGAGACAACGCGGACGACGTCGCCATACTTCTCGCCAAACAGGGCGACAGCGCCGGCAGCCTTAGCCTCGTCGATGCCCATGACACGGGTCATGACCGGCTTGGAAGCGAAGATCTGCTGGTTGACCAGGTCCTCGACAGCCTTGAGCTGCTCGGAGGACAGGGCCTCGAAGTGCGTAAAGTCAAAGCGCAGGTGCTCGGGCGTCACCAGCGAGCCGGCCTGGGAGACGTGCTCGCCCAGGACCTGCTTAAGGGCGGCGTCGAGCAGGTGCGTGGCGGTGTGGTTGCGGCGCAGGAAGCCACGGCGCTCGGCGTCGAGCGCGGCGGTCACGGTAGCACCGACGGCCAGCGTGCCCTCGGCAACGTGGGCGACGTGAGCATACAGGCCGTTGTGGTTCTTGGTATCGGAAACGGTCAGCGAAACGCCCTCGCCGGAAAGCTCGCCGGCATCGCCCTGCTGGCCACCCATCTCGGCATAGAACGGAGTGCGGTCGAGAACGACCTCGACGTCCTCGCCGGCGGCAGCGGACTCGACGGACTCGCCGTTGCGCACGATGGCAACAACCTTGGCGCCCTCGATCACATCGTTGTCATAGCCGTCGAACTCAGTCGCGGCGACCTTGTCGGAAAGCTCGACCCAAACGTCGTTGAAGCTGCCCCAGGCGTCGCCTTTGGCATTGGCGCGGGCGCGGGCCTTCTGGTCCTCCATGCAGGCAGTGAAGCCGTCCATATCGACATCGTGGCCAGCGGTGCCGGCGATCTCGACGGTCAGGTCGATGGGGAAACCAAAGGTGTCGTGCAGCTTAAAGGCAACGTCGCCCGGAAGCACAGCGCCCTCGGCAAGCGCTGCCAGGGCCTCGTCCAGGTAAACACGGCCGTTGTCGAGTGTCGTGGAGAAGCGCTCCTCCTCGGAGGCGACGATACCCTTGACGAGCGCGACGTTCTTGAGCAGCTCGGGATAAGCCTCGCCCATCTGAGCGTTGACTTCGTCGATGAACTTGGTCAGGAAGGCGCCCTCGATGCCCAGCAGGCGACCGTGGAACACGGCACGACGGAGCAGGCGGCGAAGGACATACTCGCGACCCTCGTTACCGGGAAGGATGCCGTCCGAGATCATAAAGTCGACGGCACGGGAGTGGTCGGCGATGATACGCAGGGAGCGGCTGGCGCCGGAGTAATCGTCGGCGTCATAGGTCTTGCCGCTAATCTTCTCGCCCAGCTTGATGAGGTGCTGCATCAGATCGCCGTCGTAGTTGGCGGTCTTGTGCTGCATGATGGCGGCCATGCGCTCCAGGCCCATGCCCGTATCGAGGTTGCGGTGCGGCAGCTCCGGCATGGAGCCGTCCTCCTGGCGGTCATACTGGGTAAAGACGAGGTTCCAGAACTCCAGGAAGCGGTCGCAGTCGCAGCCGGGCTTGCAGTCGGGGCTGCCGCAGCCGACCTCCTCGCCCATGTCAAAGTAGATCTCGGAGCACGGACCGCAGGGGCCGGTGGGGCCAGCGGCCCAGAAGTTGTCGTCCTCGCCCAGGCGGGAGATGTGGTCCTCGGCAACGCCCAGAGAACGCCACACGTCGTGGGTCTCGTCGTCCTCGGTAAAAACGGTAAAGTACAGGCGGTCGAGCGGCAGCTTGAACTCCTTGGTGATGAGCTCAAAGGCCCAGGCGCAAGCCTGCTCCTTGGAGACGCCGCCAAAAGAGAAGTCGCCGAGCATCTCGAAGAAGGACAGGTGACGGCCGTCCTCGCCGATGCAATCGATGTCGTTGGTGCGGACGCACTTCTGGCAGGAAATCGCGCCGATCTCCTTCATGGTCTTCTTGCCCTGGTAGTACTCCTTAAACTGATTCATGCCGGCGTTGGCAAGCAGCAGCGAAGGATCGTCGGGAACGAGGGACGAAGAAGGATAGAGCTTAAGACCGCGCTCCTCAAAGAAGTTGAGGAACTTGGAGCGGATCTCGGCCGTAGTCATTGACGGGTAGTCAGCACTCATAGAGGGAATCTCCTCGGTTTCACATCGAAACAGTTCAAACGTAACGATATTACCATCCCGCCGCGCAAGTGCAAAAAAGAGGGCCGCCAAACAGCGACCCTCCAGCGAAAGTGCACGTTATTCAGTACTGTGCGATCCTTTGAAAAAGGACTGCTGTAGAATTACATATAAGAATCACCCGGAAGGAGCAATCGATGAAAAGTAAACGATTTGTCCTGAATGCACTTCTGGTACTAGCACTTTTAGCGCTCTTGGCCTTCTCCTGCTGGTACGCAAACCAACCAGCATTTGGCTACGTATTGTATGCAGTAATGTCCGGCGATAAGGCTTATTACACTCTACGCGCAATTGACGTTCTCTTTTTCTATGTAGCCGGCCCCTTATCAATCGCTTTGCTCGCGTTTATTGTCATTTACAACTTCAAGAAACGTTAATAGGGCCTATTTAGAATCCGAATCGTCCATGGAGCCGTCGATGCCGGTTTTGGTATCGTCGTCCGAGTTGGAGTCATCGTCCTTGGCGAAGGGATTCTTGAAGAAGCCCGTGGCATCGGGTTGCAAGCCCGAGAGCTTGATCCAAGGATTATCGAACTCGGGCTTAGGCATCGCTTGGGCCTCGGGCGCAGTCTCGTTGCCGATGAGCTCGGACTCGTAAATGAAGGTGTCGTCGCCGAGCGCGTCGTAGGCGGCGACCGGGTTGCCATCGGCATCGCGGTACGGTGTGCCCTTAAACACGGCGCCGTCATAGGCCACAAGCTGGCGGCCGGTCTCATTCTCGAAGTAGAACACGAAGATACCTTTGAGGGCCGCACAAAGCGGGATGGCAATAATCATGCCGATGGGGCCCATGAGTGCCGAGCCAATAACGAGCGCCGTGAGGCTCATGATGGGATGCACCTGCACCGAGCTCTGCATAACCTTAGGCGAAATCACGTTATCGGTGACGTTTTGCGCGACCATCGTCACGACGAGCGTCCATAACGCCAACATGGGGCTGAACATGAAACCGAGCACTGTGGCGATTGCTGCGCTCACCCAAGGACCGACGACTGGAACCAAATGCATGATGCCGGTAAAGATAGCCATGAGCGCCGCATACGGATGGCCGATGATCATAAAACCGATAAAGGCGAGGAAACCACCGCAGATGGACGTCACGACCATACCGCGTATGTAGCCGCCGACAGAGCGAGAAAGGATGGCGACCATAAAGCGGTACGAGGTCTCCTTCTCCTGACCGATGATGGTGCAAATCTCGTGGTGCATGCGAGGGTAGTCGCAGGCCATCCAGTACGCAAGCACCAGACCAAGGAAGATCACGAACAACTGCGAGGCCGTATTGGTGATGAGCGGGAACACACCGCGGCCAAGCTCGGCAGCGATCTGAGACACGTACTTTGATGCCACAGTAACAAGCGACGAAAGATTATCGTCCAAATACTCCTTGAGCGGCGTGTTGTTGAGCGTCTTGGCATGCGAAATCATCTCGTTGAGATCGCCACCCGCAACACGAAGCTGCTCGGGCAGACGGCTCAGGACTTCCATGATCTGACCAAAGAGAATCGGCGACAAGATGCAAACGACACCGACGAGCACGGCAACAACAACAATAAGCGCGATAAGCGAACCGATGCCGCGATTCACGCCATGGTGCTCGAGCCAGTTGGTGATCGGGGACATCACAAAAGCAATGATGGAGCCGACGGCAAGAAACTCAATAACCGGTGCCAGGATGCCCATAAGGTTAAAGATGACAGCAGCAATAACAATGCAGCCGACAACAGCCCAAATGCGCAGCGTCAGAATGCGGGTGTCGCGCAGCACGCGATCGGTTTGTTGGGGGTGCTCACTCATGAACGAATCATCACTCCGTCGGGGTCGATCTTGTCCTGAATCTTCTTAAGCGTGCGGCGCAGCAGACGCGAAACCTGCACCTGAGAAATACCCAGCTTCTTGGCGATCTCGATCTGGGTCATGCCCTTCACAAAGCGCAGCTCGATCACCTCGCGCTCGCGCGGCGAGAAATCGCGGATGGCTTCCTCGATCACCAGGCGGTCATCGGTAAAGTCGAGCTCGTTGTCATCGTCGGCGTAACGGTCGAGAATCGACGGCGCATCGTCGGAATCGGACGCACCAGGAGCCTCGATGGGCACCGAGGTATAGGCCGAAGACGATTCCATAGCCTCGAGGACCTCATCGACAGTCACATCTAGATACTCAGCGATCTCCTCAACCTTGGGCGAACGCTGCAGCTCGTTGGTAAGTTTGTCAGTAGCCTGGTTGACCTTGGCCGAGAGCTCCTGCAGACGACGCGGTACGCGCACGCTCCAGCCCTTGTCGCGGAAATGGCGTTTGATCTCGCCCAGGATAGTGGGTGTCGCAAACGTCGTGAACTCGAGTCCGCGCTCGGGATCAAAACGGTCGATAGCCTTGAGCAAACCCAGATAGCCGACCTGCATGAGGTCGTCGAGCGGCTCGCCGCGATTCTTAAATTTGTTGGCAAGAAACCTTACCAGGTTCATATGGGACATGACGAGCTGCTCGCGGGCGTCCGGATCACCGGTCTCCTTGTAGCGACGAAACAGCTCGCGGGTTTTCTCCTTGTCCCAAGCGGTCTTGCCGCTCCGGGAACGTTCGGTCATATTAAATATCCGCCTTGAGGTCGAGGGAAAGCGTCAGGGGCGCCGCAGTCTTTTCGTAGGAGTCGCACACGCTCGCGAGGATGAGCTCGGCATACACCGCAGCCTGGTCGTCTTCATCGACCGTAGCCTGGTCGCCAAAGGTAATAGTCATGCCAACGTGGGTCTCATCGACATCGAATTTGATGGTGATGTCATCGCAGTCGACCGCGGTGCAACCAAAGATGAAAGCCTCCTCGGCAGCCATGCGGATGTCCTCAATGCGATCGACAGACATAGAGCACAGGGCACCAACGTTGGCTGCCGTCATGCGCACAAGGCGAGCGAGACGCGGGTCACCGGCAACGGTCAGCGTGATAGGGCAGGTTGCTTTGCTACTCATCGCAGGACTCCTCAGAGGTCTCGGCGGGCGTATAGGTGTAATACTGAGCCGGCTTGGATACAGACTTCTGACCATCATCGTCGCCCGCGGCGACCTCGTCCTCGCCAATTAGGACGCGCTCGGTAGGCTGCTCGGCCTCCGCAGCGGCAGCGGCGAGCTTGCGATCGGCGTCGGCTGCAGGAGCCTTCACCTTATTGAAGAGCTTCTGCACAGCACCGGCGGCAGAATCAGTCACGCTCGACACGGCGCTGCTGGCCTCGGCCACACTGCCCGTGACCTCGGAAATGTCGCGAACGACGGCCTCAACCTCAACAAGGTTGGACGTCAGGGCATCGACCGCGGTCTTGCTCGACTTAAGCAGCGGCTCCATCTGGGCAAGCGCCGGCGTAAGCTCATCGACAGCGCCATCGAGCTTTGCCACCACAGGCTGAGCCTCGGCGATGGTGTTGTTGAGGTCGTTCACGGTCTTATCGAGCGAGTCGACAACGGTGCGGGTCTTGCGCAGGGTAAGCGCGAGCTCAACGATAGCCCACACGCCGGCAACGGCGAGCAACAGCAAGGCGATTTGAATGGGACTCATACAAGCCTCCCAAAGGAATCGAAATACAGACGGTTTCCATGGTACCCCAAAGGGGACCGAACATGCCAAGAGCAGCAACGTGGAACAAAATTATCAGCAGCTACTTCGGTGCATTCCCGCTGCGGTCGCGTTCGCTTTGCTCTACGCGCCATTCTTCCCAACCGCGGCCAGCAGGCTGCCAGAACGCGCCGCGCTCCAGTCCCTCGGGCAAATAGCGCTGATCGACCCAGCCTTCGGGATAATCATGTGGATACTTATACACACCGTAATCATCGCTGCCCGGGCGATGGCGATCGCGCAGATAACTAGGCACCTCGCGAAGCCCACTAGAATGGATATCGGCCAGCGCCGCATCGATCGAAGCCTCACACGCATTGGACTTAGGCGCCAAACAAACATAGAGCGCAGCCTGCGCGAGGTTAATACGGCACTCGGGATAGCCAATAACCTCGGCAGATTTAAACGCAGCATGCGCTATAAGAAGCGCCTGCGGGTCAGCGTTGCCAACGTCCTCAGAGGCATGAATCATAATGCGACGGGCGATAAACTTAGGATCCTCCCCTGCATCGATCATGCGCGCAAGCCAGTAGACCGTGGCATCGGGGTCGCTACCGCGCATGGACTTGATGAACGCACTGATGATGTCGTAGTGCATGTCACCGTTTTTGTCATACGTAAAGCCGCGACGCGGGTTGGCAATCTTTACGTCATCCACGGTGATGGGATAGCGCTCCCCCGCCGACGGCGCTGGCGTTCCCTCGGTATCGGGACGCGTGACGGCAATCTCGCTCGCCAGCTCAAGTGTCGTCAGGGCCGAGCGTGCATCACCCGCGGCCAGCGTACAAATGGTCTTGACCGTATCCTCATCGGCCGAGAACTTACCGTTCAGGCCATGCGGAGCCTCGAGCGCACGCTCGATCAGCGTGGCTATGTCCTCGTCCTTAAGGTGTTCAAGTTCCACCACACGACCACGCGAGAGCAACGCCGAGTTGACCTCGAAGTACGGGTTCTCCGTCGTGGCACCAATCATAATGACGGTACGGTTCTCAACCGCATGCAGCAATGCATCCTGCTGTGACTTCGAAAAGCGATGAATCTCGTCGATAAACAGGATGGTGCGACGGTCGTACGTATTCAGACGCGTCTTTGCCTCGTCGATCACGCGACGCAGGTCCTTCACGGTACCCGTGACGGCGCTGACCTCGACAAACTCACTCTTGGTATGGTTGGCGATAATGTGGGCCAGCGTCGTCTTGCCCGTACCGGCCGGCCCGTACAGTATCACGCTCGAAAGCACATCGTGCTCGATCGCGGCACGCAACCATGAGCCCTTACCGACGGCCTTTTGCTGGCCCACATACTCGTCGAGCGAATTGGGGCGCATGCGCACCGCAAGCGGCGCATTCTGAAAGGAACGCTCGCGCGTCGAAGCAGAAAAAAGGTCGTCCATAGCCATCCCGTGCATCAATCAAAAAAGTTATCCACTAACAGTATACCTAATAGATACGAACTACCGTTCGTTAATATAGGTACGGTGCGGAAACTTCAATCCCGGAAACAGCTTGCTCGTGAGCTCGCAGAAATAACCGTCCGTCATGCTCGCAATGTAATCCACGACCGCCTGGTCCTTATCATTCTGCCAGGCATAGGCGCGATCGTAGTAGGAAAGCTGCTGCTCGATGCGCGAAATATGGTGCTTAAAGATGTACGAGGACTCGTCACCACTGTTTAGATCCCGCAGGCAACGGTCGTAGAGCTTTTCGAACGCCTCACGCAGCTCCACCTCGGAATCGCCTTCGATACCACCCTTGCTATAGATCTTCTCGTAGTTCTCGCGCTTGGCTCGGCGGATTTCCTCAAACAGGTCCTCGCTCATCTCGATGCGCGGCTTACCATAGCTGTGCTCAACGATATCGATGGAAGCGTGCGTGAGGATCCAACTGTTGTAGGCACCGCCCCGGCCATCATCAAAAGCGTCGGGCGAAAGCAGGCCAGCCGCGATCGCATCCTGGCGGGCGCGACCGACGCAGGCAAGAATATCCGAGATGCGAACGACGCAGCCTTCGAGCGTCATAGGACGCAGATGCTCAATTGCGCTATAGCCCGTGGCAATGCAATCCTCAACCGTCTGGTCAAACTGGTCAAAAGAACTCATGTCCGAGAGCTCAAACACACGCTGCTCGTACTCGCCGTTATGGCATAGCACGCCGTCAAGCGTCTGGAGCGACACGTTGCGGCCATACAGCGTGTCGAGCACTCGGACCGACTGCACGTTATGGAAAAAATAACGCCCCGTACGCTCATGATAGATATCGTTGAGGAAGCGCTCGCCGGCATGGCCGAAAGGCGTGTGTCCCAAGTCGTGACCCAGGCCAATCGCCTCGATCAAATCGCAATTGAGCCCCAAGGCGCGACCGATATCGCGCGCAATGCGGGAGACAAGCTGCACGTGCAAACCGCGGCGTGACAGATCGTCATTGCTACGGAAGCTAAAGACCTGCGTTTTACCTGCATAACGGGTGTACGACGGAAGATGAAGTATCTTTTCGGTATCGCGCATAAATGCCGGACGCATGAGCGTGCCTTTGTCGGCAGCGCGATCAATACGACGAATGACCTGATCGTCGTTGCAACGATACGGGTTGACGACACCCGAGGCGCGGTCGGCGGCAATACGCTCGACCAGATCGGGCGACAACGCCGCGGGAATGCGATCCATGCGCGCCTTGATGGCGGCTGTTTCTTGATTAATTGCCATGGCATGCTCCTTAAAAAGGGCGCGCAAACGGTTACACCGTACTACCCACGCACTCGATTATGGCAAAAATCGGCACCAAAAACGGGAGCAATGGCAGGGAGCGCGATTTTGTGAAGAGGCAGGAGAGGGCAAGGACCAGGAGCGCGACGGCAAATGCCACGATGCCGCCCAGAGGGTCAAGCGTGCAAAGCGCGAAGAGCGCCTTGACGTCCCCCATGCCGATGCCGGGGGCGTGGCGAAGGCGCCGCCAGAGCGACTCAGTGAGCACAAGGGCAAGGTAGACGATGACCGCAAGACCGGCGTGGTCAAGCGCCGTGGTAACGCCCTTGTCGAGCCAGACGCCTGCCAACGCCGCCACCGCACACACGCCGGCAAGCTCATTGGGAAACCGTCGCTCACGGGCATCAACCAACGCACCGGCAAAGATGCAAATCCAAAATGGGATGTAGGGCATCGTGCACCTCCTTGGGCAGCTACTCGAAAGCAAAAACCACCACAAAAGTGCCTGTCCCCTTTGTGGTGGTTTTGGTGGTGGTTATTTGGCGCCTTGCATGACCTCGTCGAGGGTAACGTTGACGGCGTGCTGCGTCGGGACCCAGTCGACCTTTAGGAACAGGGCCGCCACCGTGATGGGAATATAGCTGAACATAAAGATCGGGAAGGTAAATAGGTTGGTCACCAAACGCCACTTTTGCGCGCAGTGAATATGCTTGTACTCGAAGATGGTGGTGAGTAGCGCCAGGATAAAGAAGGTCTGGTACATCATCGCGAAGGTCATAATGAGCGAGGCGGCACAAGCCTGCATCTCGACCTCGGTGGCCAAGAAGCCATGCGAAAGTCCGCCCACGATGAGGAAGGTCGCGTTGGCGAGCATGGAGATCAGGGACAGCAGCATGCCCGGAGCGATGGTCATAAACATGTCGTAGGCAGCAAAGCGATGATAGCGGAACGTCGACTTGACCAGGTGCTTACCGTAGGTAAAGAACACCTGGTAGAAGCCCTTGGTCCAACGCATGCGCTGTTTCCAGGACGCCTTAAACGTCACGGGCTGTTCGTCAAAGAACTCCGCCGGCGCATAGCCAATGCGAATGCCGTGAATGGCGCAGAACGTGGTGAACTGGATATCCTCGGTCAGCGTATGGAACTGCCAGCCGTGCATGCCCTCGATAACGCTGGCGGAGATGAGATAGCCCGAACCCGAGACAGCGCAGGACGTCTTGCAGATATTACGCGCGTTGTTGAGGAAGCGCGCCTCGCGCAGGTACCAAGTGGCATTAGCTGCCGAGATCCACGAGCTGCCGAAGTTCTTGGAATTGCGATAGCTCGTGACCACATGGAAGCCCTGGTCAAAGGCATCGTTCATCTTAGACACGTAATCGCGGGAGATAACGTTGTCGGCATCGAAGATAAAGTAACCCTCAAACGTGTCGGGATACTCGTTGAGAATGCGATCGAAACCAAAGTCCATGACCCAGCTCTTGCCCTTACGGGCCAGGTCATTGCGCTCATAAACAATAGCACCGGCCTCGCGCGCAAGCTGCGCCGTGTTGTCGGTGCAGGCATCGGCGACCACGAAGACCTCGATGAGCTCGGACGGATAATCCTGGTCCTTGATGGAGCGTACGAGGTTGGCGATCACGGCTTCCTCGTTATGCGCCGCGATAAAGAAGGCATAGCGGTGGAGTTTTTTGGCCTTGGGAGGCGCGACCTCGCCACGAAGAGCACCGATGACAAAGAAGACCACCTGGTACAGAAAGCAGACCGTGAGCAGCGTGACGACAATCTGGTTGAAAATCACGATGGGTGTGTTGGTTTGTAAAAAGGCGAGCATGCAGGCTCCCAGGAACGCATTACGTAAACAATCGTATATCTTACCGCAGGCTTACCGAGTTCAAGAAACCACCTAATACCGGCTAGGCTTCGAGAAGGCCAAGCTGCGGGACGATGTCGTCGCCGGCGGCGGTGCGGCCAATCGAGCGCGGGGCCAGGTCGTCAAGAACCGCAGCGAGATCCCACGGCAGCTCATCGCGGCACTCAATACGCTCCCCCGTCACGGGATGGTCGAATGCGACGCGCCAGGAATGAAGGAATTGCCTGGTCAGACCCTGATCGGCGCGTGCATCGCACTTGCCGTAGAGTGGATCGCCCACGCAGGCGTGGTTGATATGGCGCATATGCACACGAATCTGATGTGTGCGGCCCGTAAACAGATGGCACTCGACGAGCGTATAGCCGTCGTCAAAACGCGTGGAATCGAAGCGCTCGAGGACCTTAAAGGTCGTAATGGCCTGGCGCGCGAAAGGGTCGTCCGAAACCGCCATCTTGACACGGTCGCGCGTAGAACGCGCAATGCCGGTGTTAATGGTGCCCTCATCCATAGCGATATGACCGTGAACGAGCGTGATATAACGACGATCGAGCGTACGCGTGCGGATGAGATTTTGGAGCGCGCGCTGGGTGTCGTCGTCCTTTGCCGCAAGCATGAGACCCGAGGTATCGCGATCCAAACGATGCACGATGCCGGGGCGGTCCTCGCCCTGCACGGTGCCCAGATGGTCGATACCGCAGTGATAGACCAGGGCATTCGCGAGCGTACCGCTCTCATGACCATGTGCAGGATGGCACACCAGGCCGCGCTGCTTGGAGAGCACGATAAGGTAGTCGTCCTCATAGCGAATGTCGAGCGGGATGGCCTCGGGAATCACATCGGTGGGATCGTGCAGCTCGGGCAAATCGACCGAAATACGATCGCCGGCGCGCACGGCATACTTTTTGGACAGGCAGGTCTCGCCATTGACGGCAACGGCGCCTCCCTCGATCAGATGCGCGCAGGCAGAGCGCGTGGGGCAGCCGTCGTTGGCGCCCAGATAGGCATCAAGGCGCTGACCAGCGGCATCGTCGGCAACAAGAATATGGATGTCGGCCATTAGCGCTCATTCCTTTCGCGAATCTTGCGGGCACGCTCCCCACGCTGCTGGGCCTTGCGCTTGGCACGGGCCTCGTCACGGGCGTTGAGCTCGGCGGTCGCATCGACCTCGCGGGCCGCAGGGCTCAAGAACATGTAGCCGAAGAGGGCGAGCACGACGCCCAAGGTAATGCCAATATCGGCCACATTGAAGACGGGGAAGTCGATGAAGGTGGTGGCAATAAAATCGGTCACGAAGCCAAAGGCCAAACGATCGATAGCGTTGCCGATAGCACCGCCCGCAACCATCGCCATGCCCACAACCTCAAGATGGGCGAGCCGGGGCGCACGAACGAGGTACACGGCAATAGCGATAATGACCGCCAACGCCAGCACGGCAAACGCGATGCCATGCCCCTCACCCATACTAAAGGCAGCGCCGATATTGCGGACAAACATAAAGTCGATCACACCGGGGATGACAGTCACATGCAGCGCATCGCCCACGGCCCGAACCGCAAGCTTGGTCAGCTGGTCAACAAGCAGCACGGCCAACGCCACGCCACCAGCAACACCCAACCGCCAACGCAAAGGCGGCGTCATATCCGCAGAACGACCCAAAGAAATCCCCTACCCTCAAGAACATCGAATTCCGTTTAACGCAAATCAATATCTTATATTGACCAGCAACGAAATAGCCGATGATTCGTTACCGACAGCGAAAACCCGCCAGAGCGAGCAAGGTGCCTTGAAGCAAGGCGGCATAGACCTTCTGGTCATGCCGCCGAAGCTGAAAGGCAGATTGCCGC
>CAJLLB010000049.1 GCA_905207425.1 uncultured Collinsella sp. | reverse complement strand
CCGGCACGTGGACTTGCAGCTGCGGCGCCACCAACACCGGCAAGTTCTGCTCCGAGTGCGGCAGTCCCGCACCCGCCCCGGCACCGGCAAAGTGGTTCTGCCCCAACTGCGGCAGCGAAAACGGCGGCAAGTTCTGCAGCAACTGCGGAACGCCCCGGCCCTAGCCCCTCTATCTGGTAATTGGCGGGGGATCCGCCACCCCCGCATTTGCTTCTATGGGTTTCGTTCGATGAAGGAGGACACCATGAAGACAACGTTCAAAAAGTCCGTACTCGCATTTCTGACATGCGTCCTGGCGCTCGCCTTTGCCCTGACGGGCTGCAGCGGCGGCGGCAAAGACCCCAAGGCCAACTTCGTCGGCAGCTGGCAGTACTCGGGTGGAACCTTGGATGGCGAAGAGCTCACCGATGAGTACATGGATATGCTCAAGGAGTGGGGCCTCAACTGCGTCCTGATCCTCGACGAGGACGGCACAGGCGTCCTCGATATGTTCCTTGAGGTCGCCGACCTGAAATGGGAAGCCAAGGACGCCACCACCGTAACGATCACCGCCGAAGATGAGTCGCACGATCTGAAGCTCAAGGACGACAAGCTCGTCCTGGAGGTGGACGGCGACAAGCTCATCTTCACCAAGTCCGACAAGGACCTGTCCGGTACGGTGAAGAAGGATCGCGAGGCGGCCGAGAAGGAAGAGGAGATCGATGAGGCCGTCGAAGACGACGATGTCCAGAGCGTCGAAATCTCCCCCGCCGTCACCGTCGCCGATGACGATCTGTGCACCATCACCATCACCGAGAAGTTCAAGGACGACTGGGGCGACATCGGCTTTGTCGTCAACATCACCAACAAGAGCGACAAGGACCTGACCTTCTACGCTCCTTCCGGCAAGACCAACGTCAACGGCACCATGAAGGAACCCTGGTTCTCGGCTCACCTGATGCCCGGCACCAACGCCACCGAGGAATTCACGTTCTCGAACGGCGAGCTTGACAGCCTTGACGACCTGGTCAACACGACCATCGGCATCGACGCCTATCTGACCGATTCCTACGAGGACGTCGCCTCTTACACCGCAACCATCGCGTAACGGCACGTAACATCAGCCGCGGATTGGCGGACACATCCGCGCACATGTCAAGCGGGGCCGCAGGAGATAATCCTGCGGCCCCGCCGCTTTATGCCGACAGCACTGCCCATACAAGCAGGCCGCCCGTCGTTTTTAGATGCGAAACGGCGGGCGGCCTATCTTTACGGCGCCGGAACACGGGTGAGCGCACCGACTACGGGCGCTCCATGTTGGGAACGATGCTGCCCTCCGTTACTGCGCGCACGGCCAGGCGCATGATGTTGTCATAGCCGGTCTTGTTGAGAATCTCCGAAATGCGGCGCTTGATGGTGCCCTCGCTCATAAACAGCTCGGCCGCGATCTCGCGGCGGCTCTTGCCCTCGCAGGCAAGGCGCAAAATCGACAGCTCGACATCGTCGAGTGCCGCCGTGCCCGAAAAAATGCTCTCGGGCGGCTTGGGAAACGTGCAATAGCCCGCCAACGTGGAGCGCATCACGGCGAACAGCTCGTCGATACCGACGTTCTTGTACACAAAGCTATCGACGCCCGCCTCGCGGGCCTGATCGACAAAGGTGATCTCGGGCATGCCGGTCATGATAATGATGCGACACTCGGGCAGTTGCTCCTTGATGCGCGCCGCCGCCACGATGCCGTTGGAATCGTGCTCGGTGCACACATCCATCAGTATCATGTCCGGACGCTCCTTGAGCACAACGTCCAAGGCATCCGAGGCGTCGGCGATCGCGGCGACAACGGTCATGTCGGGCTGGTCGCCCACGGAACGCGCCAGGCTCTCGCGCAAGATAGCCTGGTCTTCGACGATTAACACGCGGATCATGAGCTTCTCCTTTGGGCCGTGGCGTTGGAGGCGAGCGGGATGGACACCGTAAGCGTGAAGGGCGGGGCGGTGTGGACTTCCAGGCTGCCGCCCAGATTCTGTGCGACATGCCTCATACCTGGGATACCCGTTCCCTCGCGATACGATACGGGTGCAGGCGCGCCGTCGTTAGAAACGGCCATCCGCGCAACAGCGCCGTCTTCCGACGTCTCCTGCCGCAGGCGCACATGGACCTGATGGGCCTGTGCATGCTTGGTGGCATTGGTCGAGGCTTCGCGGATAATCTGCAGAAAGGCTGCGGCGACACGCGCGTCGCTTGGCAGCTCGCCCTCCACATCGATCTGCACGCTCACCAGGCCAAAGGCATGGACGATATCGCCCAGTTGTTCTGCCGGTTCGGCGTCGCCCCCGCTGCGCAGATCGGCAGCGATTGAGCGCAGCAGCGGGTCAATCTGCTCGAGCGACTCGTCGTCCAGGCGCCCCTCCTCCAGATAACGATGGAGGATGGACAGGCGCTGCCCGATCACGTCGTGCACGCGAGCGCGCATACGCAGATAGGCCGCATTGTCAGCAACTTTTTTGACTTCTTCGATCTGGGCTTGGAGCTCTTGGCCCGCAAGCTCAAGCAGGTGGTTGGCTTGCGCCAGGCGATCATGAGCATGCGCATACTCTGTTACATCCAGGCCGATAATGCGCTCAAAGAGGCGGCCCGAAACCATAACGTCATCGTGCACAAACAAGCGAATCTCGGCGGGAGAAACCTCGACCACCGCCCGCGCCTCACCAAAGCGGTCCAGATTAATCCGCACACGGTTCTGGCTGCTTTCGGGCATTTGCATGCTGAGTTTGCGCAGGTCGTTCCATGTGCCGCTCATATCGCCTAGGTCGGTGGGCATATGAAGTTCCACCAGGTTTCTGCGCATGCAGCGGTTCATGAGCAGCGGACGGCCCCTCGGGTCCAGATACAGGATGCCCACGGGAATCACGTTGATGGTCTCGATCGTCGAGAACGCGGTGATATCCTCCTGGCGGTTACGGACGTCCATCAAGAGCGCCGCGATGGAACGGAACAGGAAGAACGCTCCCTCTGCGATAAGGACAACGGTCCACGCCGAGCCCATGGCAAAAACCACCGGCGGTGTAACGGCGACAACAAGCAGCAGCTCGACCAGCATGACGGGGCGACGATAGCGCACCATAAGCACCACGCCATAGGCAAAGATTGCGGCATTGAGCCACAGCACTCCGCCCATTGCCCTGGCACAAACGTCAAGCGGCGCCACCAGATACGAGCCAGACGACGCGAACAGGATAAGCGCCGAAACCACCAGGTGAACCACGAGGCTCGCCTCGTAGGCGCAAATCACCTTACGGTTATAGGACGAGCGGCGCGATGAGATGAGCGGGACGTGGATCGTCTGCAGACACGCAGCCAGGGCAAAGACAACATCGAGCGCAACGATTTGGGGAAGGATGAGCGAAATCTGCATCGTCACTCACCCGCCCTCGGCATCAACACGATCATACGCAACTGGCCGGGTTCGCCCTCAAGGCGGTATGCCACGTTGCGCCTTTGCAGAGCGCTTTCGAGCTCTTGCGCAGCGGGCGTCTGCGAAAGATCTGCATCATCGTTGGAAAAAAGCGTGGCGCGCAGCTCGACACTGCATCGGTCATGGTCGCCCAAGTGATACATAAGCGCCGGATGGTCGGTGGTGTAGGCAAAAAACGCAAAGTCATACACGCAGTCGTACAGGGCGCTTACCGTACTGGCGTGCATCGGACGCCGTATGGCGATAATCGAGGCGCAATCGATATCGATGGTGCGCAGGTCGCTTGCGAGCTCGTTGGCAATGAGCTGAATACGGTCGCGATCAAAACCGCTCTCCCCGTGCTGTGCCAACGTGAGCGACCCCTTGCGCTTGCAATAGGCGACGAGCATCTTGGCGCGCTGCAGCATGCGGTAGCGCTCGTGCGAAGACGCTTCGTCGGTCAACGGCGGCAGCGAGCTCAGCAGGTCGTACATCCCTTCGAGCGCGCGGGCAAGCGCTTGATCCACGTCTTGGACCAGCAGGGTCTCGGCCTCTTGATCTGCCAAATGCGTCTTAAGGTCGTAGTCGGCGGCGAGCAGCTCGTTTTGACGCTGCAACTCCATGCGACGATGTGCCAGTTCACGGTTAAGCTCGTTGAGCTCCGACACGTCTTGGGCAAGCAGGGCCGATCCGCCCAGCAGTGGGAAGGCACGGTACATTACATCGGGATCGGACGCCACGGCAAAGGCATGGGCGCGGCCGTGCTCCTGGACCCGCAACTCCTCGCGCACGCCCACCGGCATTGGCTTTGACACTGGCGTGGCATAGACTTCCTGCAGGTCGCGCGTTAGAACTTTGAGGTCGAGCGGCAAGGTGTCGAAGATGCCGGCGATGTCGTGATACGACGGAATGACACCGCAATCGAGACAGATTTCCATCGCCACCACGCACAAGACGCAATAGACGAGCGAGAAGTTGAGCCTCCATGCCCAGGGCACGCGCAGAGCATACGAGATGGCAAAGAATGCGCCGCCCAGCAGTACGAGCGCCGCCGTGCCCGAGAAACGCTGGATGCGAAAGGACGAGGACCGGCCAACCAGGATAAAAAAGGCCACGAAGTTAAAGGCCGTCCACACGAGGACGGCGAAATATCCCCAGCCGTACGTGTAGTCGTTGCTCCAGGTGTCGCTTGTGCGGTCAAAGCGGAAGACCTGCTGGTGAAAATCGTTGGTGAGCACAAATCCGATAAGCAGGATGGCCACAATCCACAGCGCAGCGCAGTAGCGGCGACCCAGGCGGTGTTGCTCCAGGCCCGCAAGGCGCAGACCACACAACTGGTAGAGCAGCGGAATGAGCGTCATGGGCACGTAGTACAGGTACCACAGCACGGTGGCATAGAACGGCGTGAACGACTTGTACTTGAGAATGACTTCGATCATCCACAGGGTGCAAATGGTGGCAATGGCAACAAGGCGGCGGCGCAACACATAGTCCAAACAGCGAAGATAGACCGATACGCCCCAAATCGAAAATACAATTGCGGCGACAAGCAACGGGAGAGAGCTCGAATGGACGAGCGCATCCACGACCTCTTCGGACACCTCGCTATAGGCGGGCGCGGCGTTAGAAAGTTTAGGGTCGAAGGCGAACAGCGCCGGCAAGACTGCCAAAAGCATGAGGAACATCGCGGTGATGACACCGGCGATAGCAAAGACGCGGTGGCGGTACACCTGATGTGTTATGCCAACAAGGAATCGCGGCATGGCGAAGAGCCTGCCGCCCCTGGGATCCGCCACGGGTGCGGATCGGGCGGCCGCGTTGCCGATATGTCGCTCGCGGGTACCCATAGTGCTTTTAGTGTACCGACAGATGGGTCGAAAAAGCGGGCCGCATGTCCCAAAATCCGCAGACGGCAAGGCGCCCGGCAGCCTCCCCCGTCTGGCACTTCCCGATATCCGCCCGCCCCAAACCACCGCAAAGGAGACAGGCACCTTTGTGGTGGTTTGGGGCGATGCGCTAGTCCACGGTGATGTCGAGGTTCTTGCCGATGAGGCCTACGTAGCCGCCCTCGGCAGCCTTGGGGCTGTCGGCATGGCAGAGAACCCACTTGTCGGCCTTCCAATAGCAGTAAGCGTCGCCGGCCGTGGGCATGTCGGCCGCGGCCTCGGGGCGCGGGCCGTTGGTGCCGGCGGGAAGCGCCACCATCACCTGGAAGCCACCGTCGTCGACCATGCACGGCGTGTAGTGGAGCGTGGTGTTGAAAACCTCGACAACCTTGCCCGCCGGCACGCGGAACGCCTTGACGCACGCGGTGTCGAGCTTGCCGTCCTCGATCTCCCAGCGATGTGCCACGAGCAGGATAAAATCGCGGGCGCCCAGGTTAAACTCGCTGGCGCGGTGATACTCCAGGCAGTTGAGCTGCGTGTTGTGTCCGTTGCACCAGCCCAGTTGGAAGGGGCGGCCGCCAAACATGAGAAAGCCCAGTTTATCGGCATCCTTGACGCCCTCGAGCTCCGGCGCGCTTGCTACGTACTTACTGCCCTCGGGGATGGGCGTGGCAGAAAGCGCCTCGAGCACGGGCGACGTGAGCTCGGACGGAACGCCATCCCAAACGTTGCCATAGGATTTGAACTCGGGATCGTTGACAGAGTAGATATGCATGTTCACTCCTGTTCGTAAATGTGACTATACGAACATTCTAGAACATACATGAGCGATTTTGAACGCTTGTCCCGACCAATCAACAAAAAGGCGCCCAATGCGCGCGTTTTGGACGACAAAGCCCTTACGCCTGCTGATAGTGCAGATGCTTCTCGTCGATATCGGCCAGGTCGCGGTCGAGGTAACGGCGCGCGAGCCAGTTTGCCATGGGGAGGTTCTGGTCCAGGTAGTTGCCGCACTCCTCGGGAGCGGCACCGGGGACATCGCCCTCAAAGTCGGCGACAAACTCGAACAGCTCACGCACGAGCGGCAGGATCTCCTCGCTCGTCACCTCGCCAAACACAACGAGGTAAAAGCCCGTGCGGCAGCCCATGGGGCCAAAGTAGACAATGCGGCTCGACCACTCGGCATGATTGCGAAGGAACGTCGCGCCCAGGTGCTCGATGGTGTGGCACTCGGCCGTGTTCATGACCGGCTCCTTGTTGGGCGTGGTCAGGCGCAGGTCAAACGTGGTGACGGCAGCACCGGTCGCCGGATCGCGGTCGATGCGGCTCACATACACGCCGGGCTCAAGCAGCAGATGGTCAACGGAAAAACTCGCGATGCGCTCCATGGCAGATCCTCTCGGTAGTCAATTTGGGACGGGCTCTTTTAGCTGGTTCGAATGGTCGCACCAATCATACCAGTCAAAAAAGCCCCGTCCCAAATGAGCTACCCGGGACGGGGATCAATGAGTTTTAAATCCCCGTCCCAGAAAAATCATTCTAGGTAATCTAGAAGGACTTTTCCGCTCTGGGGTCTGGCGCCGTTCCGACTAGATCTCGCGCACGCTTTGGCGCTCGACAAAGTAGGTCGACACGGCCGTCTTGCAGGTATAGCTCTTGGGGTTGCGGATGTTGCCCACCAGGCGACGCACCGCGATCTCGCCCACCTCGTGCTTGGGAACATGCACCGTGGTGAGCGGCGGGTTGGAGAAGGCGCCCAAAGACAGGTCGTCAAAGCCGATGATCGAGACATCCTCGGGCACGCGAATACCGTGCTCGTTGAACGCGCGCATGGCGCCCACGGCGAGCACGTCGTTCTCGGCAAAGAAAGCCGTCGGCAGATCGTCGCGCGAGACGTTGTCGAGCCACACGCCCATGTCGTGATAAGCGCCCTCGAGCGTGGTACCCAGCGTGACGTGCCATGCCGGGTTGGCCTCAAGATCCGCGTCCTCAAGCGCTTGGCGATAGCCGCGCTCGCGGTCCTTAAAGTTGCGGATCCGAAGGTCGCCCGCCAGATAGCCGATTTGCCTGTGGCCTTTCTCGATAAGGTAATCCACGGCACGCAGCACCGAATCGGTGTTGGCGATGACTACGGCATCGAAGTACTGGCGATCGCTCCAGCCGTCGAGCACAATCAGGTGGGCGGCAGCGTCGGCGAACAGGGCGTAGTCCTCCTCGCCCAGCTCGGTACCCATCAGCACGATGGCGGCCGACGGGTCGGCGATCAGGCCCTCGACCTGCGGGCGCACGGCGTCCAGGTCGCTAAAGTCGAGCGAGACAAAGCTCGTGCTCATGCCGTGGCGACGCGCCTGGCGCTCCACGCCCTCGATGACCGCGGGATGGAAGGTGCTCTCGTCCAGGATGGCGCCCGTCTTGCGCGCAAGCACAAACTGGATGCTCTCGAGCTGCGTCGACTGCTGATAGCCAAGCGACTGCGCGCACTCTAGGATGACCTTGGCGGTCTCCTCGCTCACGCTGCGCTTGCGGTTGAGCGCGTTGGACACGGTTGCGGGCGAAAAGCCGGTAATGCGGCTGATCTCGCGGACGCTTGCTTTAGCCATCGTTCCCCCTAGCATCGGTCGCGGCCGAGCATCGTGGCTTGACCGCCCCGTGGCTCGGCAACTAAACGACCGCAAATTCAATCTAAACAGAATAGTAAATGTTTAATAGCTAGTTTAGCCTGTTGTCACGCGAAGTGGCACGACTATTCCCCCAACGGGCGCATTTGTCCATCTTAACGTTATTACGCAAGGTCTTCGCCATTGCTTGCTATTACGCGTCGGTACCATTCGAAGCTTTTCTTTTTACGTCTCTCAAACGAGCCCGCACCGCTATCGTCTCGATCGACATAGATAAACCCGTAGCGCTTACGCATCTGCCCTGTGGCGACCGAAACCAAATCGATCGGGCCCCAACAGGTATATCCCATGAGTTCCGCCCCGTCGAGCTCGACGGTCTCCCTCATCGCCTCGATGTGGGCCCGCAGGTATTCAACTCGATAGTCGTCTTCTATTTCACCCGAATCTTCCGGCACATCAGGAGCACCCAAACCGTTTTCGACGATGAACAGCGGCTTTTGATAGCGATCCCAGATTTCATTCATGGTGACGCGCAGCCCTTTGGGGTCGATAAACCTCCCCCAAGGCTCCTGTTTTAGATACGGATTAGGCGCCGAGCGAAGAAGGTTCGAATCGAACTGACCTTCCGCATGCGCTTTTGCGACGCGCGTCGAGTAATACGAAAACGAGACGAAATCGACCAGGTTTGCAGCCAGTACTTCGCGGTCATCATCCCGATAGGGCACCTCAAAACCATGGCGGGCGTATTCCTTGAGAACATAGCTCGGGTACGCACCGCGCACCTGGACGTCGGTAAACATGTAATGGCTGCGATTCTCAGCCTGCGCAGCCAGCACATCGTCCGGATCACATGTAGCCGGATAGAAGACACCTGCGTTGAGCATGCAACCGATCTTCGCCCCGGGGCACAGTTCATGACACGCCCCGACCGCACGGGCACTCGCAACCAATACATGGTGCACGGCCGTGTGAACCGTTGCATAGCGATTCTCCCCTTGCTCGAAGATGATCCCCGCCGCCATAAAGCACGCCTGCGTCATGATGTTGATCTCGTTAAAGGTCAGCCAATAATTGACCAATCCCCGATAGCGCTCGAACACGGTACGCGAATATCGATCGAACAGGTCGACCAACCTGCGATCGCGCCATCCGCCATACGCATCGACGAGATGCATGGGGACATCATAGTGGTTGAGCGTCACCAAAGGCTCAATGCCATGCGCGCGGCACGTCCTAAAAACATCCTCGTAAAAGGCAAGGCCTTCTTCATTGGGCTCGGCTTCGTCTCCTTTGGGAAAAATGCGGCTCCAGGCGATCGATAAGCGCAGGCATTTAAAACCCATCTGGGCAAACAGTTCAATATCCTGCTTGTACCTATGGTAAAAATCAATGCCTTTGCGAGCGGGATAGAAGCTGTCGGGTGCCAACGCACGCGGATCAAGGTCTCCCCGCATGACGTCCATGCGCTGATCGCCAAACGGCAACATGTCGGAATTGGCTAAACCGCGACCGCCTTCGTTCCATCCTCCCTCGCACTGGTTTGCAGCCAGAGCCCCGCCCCATAAAAAATCTTCTCTAAACATTATGGTGTCGTCCTTTCTATCAAATTCCCGGCCTACACTGTCGAACGCAACGGACTCGGCAAGTGCCGCGCAACAGCACAGTACCGTTGCGCGGCCAAGGGGTCGGACCGCGCAACGGCTGGGGAGCATATTTGTGTAGTAGCCTCTTATGCCTCGACGGATTCAACGGCCTCAGAATCGCCGCTCTTGGACTTCAACGGCATCTTCTCCTGTCCTTCAAATCCAAAAATCATCGCCAACGCAAACGTCACGGCACCGCCAGCAAGACACCCGATGGTGCCAGGGATGATATCCTGAGCAAACATGAGCACGTTCATCCATGGGAAACCAACGCCAGTGAAGATATAGACGTTGGCATGAAGAAGGCTTACCAGCAGACCACCGACAGCACCACCAATCATGTTCCAGGCAAGAGCCTTCTTGTCGCGAAACAGGATGCCGTAGATGATGGGCTCACTCACGCGACCGAAGGCATAGGTGATGAACAAGTTCCAGCCCGTGGCTCGACTCTCCTTGCCCTTAGCGCGCAGGCCATAGGCGAGCGCGATGGCAAGCGTGGTGTAGGCTACAACCGCGGTGCCGGGGTATAAGATGGCGTCGTAACCGTTCTGGAGCGCGGCGGGCAATATGGCGGTATAGATCGGCACGTGCATGCCGGTGGCGATGATCAGATTCCAGAATGCGCCGATAACCGCGGTCGCAGCGGGACCGGCAACAGAGGCGAGCCAAATGATGAAATCGGCCACAAGGCCCATGACAAATTGGACGGCAGGGCCGCAGAGGCACAGCGCGACCGGCAACATCACGAGCACCGTACCCACGGGTACGATCAGAATGCGCAACATATCAGGCGAGATCTTCTTAAAGAAGCGCTCAACATAGGACTGGGCCCAGGTGATCAAGATGACCGGAAGAACAGCCTGGGTGTAGTTGACGAGCTGCATGGGGATGCCGAAGACGCTGAAAGGCTTTCCGTCCTCAACAATAGCGAGCATGTCGGGATAAATCATCACAACAGCGATGAGCAGTGCCAGCACAGGACTCGTTTTGAACTTCTTAGCCGAGCTATAGGCGGCAAACACCGGGAAGTAGTAATACGCCGCATCGCCCACCAGGGAAAGGATCCGATACAGGTCGCTCGTTTCGGACATAAAACCGGCGCCTTCGGGCCCAAACAGAATAACGAACATCTTGAAGATACCGGCGACACAAAAGATCGGAAGGATCGGGGTGATAGCGCCGCTCACGGCATCGAGCAGCTGATTGAAGAGGTGCTTGGGCGCCAAGCGCTCCTTCCAGCTAAGCTGAGGGCCATCGAGTTCCTCGTCAATCGATACCGTGACCTCGAATCCGCCCTGCTTACAAACCTCGTCGTAGACCTTGTCGACCGTGGGCCCGACCACCAGCTGCACCTGCCCTCCGGCGTGCACGACGCTGATGATAGACGAGATGTCCTCAAGCTTCTCATCATTCGAGAGGCTTTCATCCTTGAGGTTGAAGCGCAGGCGCGTCATGCAATGCGTAACCGAAGCCACGTTTTCCGCCCCGCCCACAGTGGAGAGAATCTGCTCTGCCACCTTTTTGTAATTTGCCATCATTGGCTCCTTTGCACAATCTTGGCTTACTGTTCGAATCGGCAAAGGTCATGCCCCGAATGGCTACGGGTTACAATCCTTTTTTGGAGATGATCCGGTTGAGATGGATCATCAGATAGAGTTCCTCCTCCTCGGAGAGCGTGGCGTCCCACGTTTCACGACAATAGGAACCGATATGCTTCACGCACTCTGCCAACTGCGGAAACTCCTCACGAAAGTTCTTGTACATCTGCATGTTGGCGCTGTTCAGCGACTCGCCGGCTTGAATGCGCTTGAACAGGTACCGCAGATGCGTGGCATAGCGAGTGAAATCGTAGGAATCGCGGTCAACGATGATGCGAAAATCACTCTCGACGATCTCAGTGACATCTTCTAGCATATCGTCAAACTGCTTGGTGGGTTTGCTCGCGGTCTCGATGGCCTGAACAACCCGCGCATTGACGAGATTCATCGCAATACTGGCAATCTCATCCTTGGGAAGCCGCTCTCCGAGCTCCTTCTCGAGTCGCATGACGATAAACTGGGCAGCCTTGTATTCCTTCGGATACGTCTCCCGCACTTCATAGGCAAGAGGCATCGCGATGCGGACCCCCTTTTGGGCTCGCGCAACGGCAAACGACAGGTGATCAGCCATGAACAGCGTCGCATTGGTCGAGAGGTCGTAGGGCAGTTCGTTGGCAACGATGTCCATAACTTTCGCCGCAAACATCACGATATCCGAGGGAAGATCCCTCATGACATCTTGTCCTTTAGGATCAATGTCGTAAAACGTATGCTCGATTTTAGAAAGAGGGAGCTCTCGAGGAAAATCTCCGCCGAAACCGACGCCCCTGCCCATGGCGATGACATCTCGCCCCTGTCCGTCACGGCAAAGAACCGCGTTGTTGTTAAGCTTTTTAATTGCAAGCATGGTGAACCTCCTTTCAAGAACACTCACAGAAAAAGGCATGACCGCAATATCAGTGCTATTGCGGTCATGCCTTACGTAACAATCCGTGTTGTATTGCTCTTGGGCATGCCTCCACACAGGAGTAACAATCCAAGATGCAGAATGCATTATAGCGCTCTCCCCGCCCCGGGGACCATCGGGCTGGCGAACGGTAGATGTCGGCCCGCCAGCGGCCACATCGAGCAGATGGGCGTGCTTCGATCCCGAGCCTAGCCTAGGATGCGGGCCATGCGCGCCTTGAACTCGGACAGAAAGCGCGGGGCGTCCACGGTGAGTGCCACAAGCGCGCTCTTGTCGGGGTCGGACAGGCGGTGCTCATCGCAAATGGTGCGACCGCGATACTCGCCCAGCAGATCAACACGCAGATTGCAGCCGAGTGCACCTACGAGCGTGGGGTCGATCGCCACGGCAACGGCCAACGGATCGTGCAGCGCACAACCACCCAGGTAGGGTGCGTTCATCTCGTACGAGCCAATGTAGTGCTCGACCATACTCGCAAATGCGCAGCCCGCCATGGTGCCCGAGCCCGTCCAACCGGCAATGTCGCGGCGCGTCAGCACCACGCGATGCGTCACGTCAAGACCAACCATGGTGAGTTTGCGGCCCGAGCGCAGCACGGCGTCAGCGGCCTCGGGGTCGCTCGCCATGTTGGCCTCGGCACCGGCGCTCACGTTGCCGGGCACGGTCAGGGCGCCACCCATCACCACCACGCGGCCGATAGACATCATCGCCGCCGCGTCGCGCTCAAGGGCGAGCGCCAGGTTGGAGAGCGGACCGGTCGCCACATAGACCAAGTCGGGACCATAGGTACGCGCGGCATCAATCAGGTAATCGACCGCCGCATTGCCATCGGCCGACGTCGCGCCCACCGGCTCGTACGGCG
>CAJLLB010000048.1 GCA_905207425.1 uncultured Collinsella sp. | reverse complement strand
CCCCTCTTGTTGAACTGTCGCAAATTTTGCGACAGTTGGTTTCGGTGAGTTCTCCAATTCTTCCTTAAGCGCGTTGGCGAGCAGTGCAGAGGTGCCGGCGCCAGCGCACAGAACCAGAACCCTCAGATCCTTGCCCTTAAGGGCGGACGGAGCTGCGGAGGCCTCGGTGGCAGAAGCGGTCTCGACAACAGGAGCCTCAACGGCGGGGGCGGCAGCGGTCTTGACGGCCTTGGTCTCCTCGGCCTCTTCTTCGGCCAGGGTCTCGGCCTCCTGCTTGCACAGGACGTTGTCGTAGGCCTTGCAGAACGGGTAGTAGATCAAGAAGTCAACGACCAGCAGGACGACAACCAGGACCAGAGAGATCGGCTGGAAGTTGGTGTCGATGAAGGTGCCGATCGGTCCGGGGAGTGCCCACGGCATGGCATAGATAAAGCCGTTCATGCCCAAAAAGTCGATGAAGAACTTACCAATGAGGACGTTGGCCACGGGGGCAAACAGGAACGGGATCAGGAAGTACGGGTTGAGGATGATGGGCGCGGCGAACAGCAGCGGCTCGTTGACGGCGAACATCACGGGTACGACAGAGGCTTTGCCGACGGCCTTGAGCTGCTTGGAGCGCATAAAGAGCAGGAAGATGATCGGGACAATGAACGTGGCGCCGGTGCCGCCGAGTTCGCCGATGTAGTTACCGAAGTTCTCGGTCAGGGCGAGGGCGGGGTGACCGCCGGCCTGCAGCGTGGCGAGGTTGGTGGTGATGTTGCCAAACAGCGCGGCGTTGAGGGCAGGCTTAACGACCGAGGGGCCGTGGATGCCCATGAACCAGAACAGCGGGATCATGAACCAGATGAGGGCGAGGCCGGCGTAGGAATCGGCAGCGGCGAACAGCGGGCTCACCAGCGTGGAGATGACGTTGGCAAACGGGACGGCCAAGCAGGTGCGGCAGATAACGTCGATGACGGCGACAAACAGGATGGAGAAGCTGAAGGCGAAGATGTCGCGGAAGTTCTGGGCGATGGCGCCGGGGACTTCTTTGGGCAGCTTGATGGTGATGTCTCGCTTAATGCAGAAGGCATAGATGTTGACCGTGGCAAATGCGGCGACAAAGGAGCTCAGTAGGCCCTTGGTGCCCATGTTGTCGGTAAAGAACACCGAGACATCGGCGCCGTCGATCTTGGCACTCGTCTGGGTAACGGCCAAGATGAGCATAGCGCACATGGCGGCGACCATGGTGCTCGTGGCGTTGATGGCCTTGCCGGCAGGCATGCGGCGGTTCTTGGAGCCGGTCAGCGCGCTTGCGGTGGTGCCGGCGACCATGATGCCCACGACGCCCATCGTGAAGTTGTAAACCTTGTTGCAGAAGTTCACGACGTCGACGTTCCACCAGTCGGGCAGCGTAAAGCCGCCGACCGTGGCGACAACGCCCGGCAGGGTCGAAATAAGCAGGAAGACAGAAGAAGACAGGATGATGGGCATTGCTGCCAAAAAGCCGTCTTTAATGGCCTGAAGGTAGATGTTCTTAGAGACCTTGTCGAAGTACGGCTGACCTTTCTCCAAGAACTTAACGATCGATTCCATAGTTCACGCTCCTCTTTGCATGAAATCTTAATGGCATGGACGTTGAAAACCTATATGGTCTCCCGCTTGCTAAAAGCCCGGGTGCAGGCGGGGTCGGTCCCAGGGGGAGAGAGGGGAGCGGCTGGGTTTGTATCGCATAGGGCCGCTCCCCTCTCGGGAGAAAGCGAGGCGATGCGCTACTGCGCGTCCGCCATAGTGTCGGCGAGCTCCTTGTACCAGAGTGCCGACTGCTTGATGTAGCGTTTTTGCGTGTCGAAGTCGATGTAGAACAGGCCGTAGCGCTTGTTATAGCCGTTGGCCCACGAGAACTGGTCCTGCAGGCTCCAGATAAAGTAGCCCTGGACGTCGACGCCCTCGGCGCGCGCCCGGAGCACCTTCTCCATGTGCTGGTCGACAAAGTCGATGCGCTCGGGATCGGCGACGATGCCGTTTGCGCCGGGCTCGGGGTCCTTGTGGCCCAGGCCGTTTTCGGTGATATAGATGACGGGGAGGTTGGGATAGGTGGCGCTGATGTGCTTGAGCGTGTCGTAGAGGCCTTGCGGGTAGATGAGCCAATCCCAGTCGGTGGTGGGGATACCCGGCATATCGACCTGCTGCCCGACGCCCTTAAACTTAAAGCACGAGGTGCCCTTGTCTCCGGTGCCGTTAAAGCTGTTGGTGGACTCGCCATCGTAGGCGGCGATAAACGCCGACTGATAGTAGTTGAGGCCGAACATATCGTTGCGGGGCGCCGCCTTGGCGAGCTCCTCCATGTCGCTGTCCTCAACCGTAAGCGTGGCGTTGTTGGCACGCAGAATCTCGTTGATGAGTGAGAGGGTGCGCGCGGAGTAGTGACCCAGGAAGGCGCCGTCCATGATGAAGTCGGTGTAGAAGGCGTTGTACAGGTCGGCGGCGTGCTGGTCGGCGGGCGAGTCTGTGGCAGGATATGCCGGCGTCAGGACGTTGACCATGCCAATGCGTCCGCCCAGGTGCTCGGTCTCGTCAAGATCCTTATACAGGTTGACGGCGCGGGCGTGGGCAACGAGCTCGTTGTGCTGGCTCTGGATGCCGCTCGTCACATCAAAGTGATGGTTGGGCGGGAAGTTGCCTTGGATGTATTGGGAGTGCGAGAGGCTGATGAGCTCGTTGATGGTGAACCAATTCTTGACCTCGCGGAACTCGCGGAAGCAGAACTCGGCATAGCGCACATAGGCGTCGACGGTCTTGCGGTTGAGCCAGTCGCCCTGGTTGAACAGGGCGGCGGGGGAGTCAAAGTGATGCAGGGACACATAGGGCTCGACGCCATACTTTTTGCAGCAGGCGAACAGCTCGTGGTAGTGCTTAACGCCCTCGGCGAGGGGCTCGGCATCGTCGCCGTTGGGGAAGATGCGGGTCCAGGCGATGGACACACGGATGGCGTTGAATCCATGCTCGGCAGAAAGGCGGATATCCTCCTCGTAGCGGTTGTAGAAATCACTGGCCGGGTCGGGCAAAAAGCGACCCTGGGCGACAAGGTAATCGTCCCACATGGTCTTACCCTTGCCTGCCACCTTCGTGGAACCTTCCGTTTGGTACGCGGCGGTTGCGGCGCCCCAAACAAAGCCCTTCGGCAGCTGCTGTACGCGGTTTAGCAAAGACATATGCATACACCCTCTCGTCTCGCTGTTCGATATTGTGCGTTTGCGCTCAGGAGGCTCCCTGGTTAGCGTTCAGCGGTGAAAAAGCCCGATAAACACTATCTTAAAATGATTAGAACCAAAATGAGCACGTGAACATTTGACAATGAGCTCATTAACATCCGGCTGGGATGTATAGAAACAAAACAACTTCAAACAGCCGCGAACGGTTGTATTTGTTCGGTAAGCGGTTTTGATTGACAGAAGTTTTCATGTTGTGGTATATGGCTCGGGTATCATGAGCACGTTATCGATGTATGTACGATGCGCCATGGGCGCGGGGAATAGTTGGGAAGCAGGTTAGCGTGGAAGGCATGGCTCAGCAGACAAGGAATGGTCATTCGGCGAGCGCGGCAGAGGTTGCGGCGCTCGCTGGCGTGAGCCGCCAGACTGTGTCTCGCGTGGTCAACGGTGTGCCCAACGTGACGGAAAAGACGCGCAAGCGTGTGCTGGCCGCCATGGAAGAGCTGGGCTTTCGTCCCAATTTTGCTGGAGCGGCGTTGCGCGGCGGGTCGTATCGTTCTATTGGCCTGTGCATGTACAACATCACACGTGTCGGTAACCTGGCGACGCTCGAGGGTATCATGCAAGCGGCGCGCGAGCACGATTTTGCCGTCACTATGATCGAGATGGGCGGCGACAAGCCCTATACACTTGCCGATGCCTCGCGCCGCATGGTCGAGCGACCCGTCGACGGCATGATTCTCAACATGAACCGCATGGCTCCCGATTTTGAGGAGTTTGTTCCCCAGCCGGGAGTGCGAACGGTCATCCTGTCCATGTATGCGCATCCGCGCTGCACGACGATCGACTCCGACCAGTATGGTTCGTGCGAGCTGTTGACCAATTATCTGCTGGAACATGGTCACTCGAATATGCGGTTTGTGGCGGGTCCGGAAAACTCGATTTCCTCGCGTTTTCGTGAGGCCGGTTGGCGCGATACGCTGGGTCGTGCTCATGTCGATGCCGCTCCGATGCTGCGTGGCGATTGGAGTGCGGACAGTGGGTACGCCATGGGCGAGCGGATTGCGGCCGAGGTGCTTGCCGGCGGGTCGCAGGCGCCGACTGCCGTGCTTGCGGCAAATGACCAGATGGCGCTGGGCGTTATCGCCGCGCTCGAGAACGCGGGCCTGTCCGTGCCCGACGACGTGAGCGTGGTTGGTATCGACGACGCACTCGAGGGACTTGTTCCTCACAATCGACTGACGACGCTGCGATTTGATTTGCGCGGTGTCGGTAAGCTTGCGTTTGAGGCGGCGATTGGAGAGAGCTCGTCTATCGAGGCGATTCATGTGCCGAGTACGCTGGTCGAACGCTCGACTGTTAGGGACATGCGGGGTTAGGTCCTACTCCGTTTGTCTCGATTTGTAACAGGTAGACGGTCAAAAGCGGGCTACGTGTTACAGATTTAGATTCTTCGGAAAGAGCAATCCTGTTCGTCTCAATCTGTAACAGCTAGGACCAAAAAACTCGGCTAGATGTTACAGATCGAGACAAACGTGCGACACGGTCCGCCCAAAAAAGGCCGGGGGCGGCGCGCCGTGTGACGTGCCGCCCCCGGCTGAGAAATGGGGACAGGTTATGTGAGCGGGCAACCCCGCCAGTCACTAGTCCAGACGACGGGTCTGCGCCACGTGCTTATACCAGTATGCGCTTGCCTTGGGTGTGCGCTTCTGGGTTTCAAAGTCAACGTAGAAGAAGCCGTAACGCTTGTTGTAGCCATTGGTCCAGGAGAACTGATCCTGCAGGCTCCACAGGAAGTAGCCGCCCACGTTGACGCCCACCTCCATGGCCTTGAGCAACCAGCGCAGGTGCTGCTCGATGTAGTCGATGCGCGGCTGGTCGTCCACAAAACCGTCCTTGTAGGGGTCCTTGTAGCCCATGCCGTTCTCGGTGATGAAGATCTGCTTGTAGTTGGGGTAGCGCTGCTTAATGTAGACGAGCAGATCGAACAGACCCTCGGGATAGATGATCCAGTCCCAGTCGGTGGTGGGGATGCCAGGCTTGTTCACGTGCTCGCCAATGCCCTTGACGCGCCAGCGGCCGGTGCCCTTCTCGCCCGTACCGTTGTGGTGCAGGTCGTTCTCGCCATCGTAAGCCTTCAAGAAACGGCACTGGTAGTTGTTAACGCCCAGGTAGTCGTTGTAGAGCGCGGCCTCGCGCATGATTTCCAGATCCTCGTCTAGGATCTCGATGGTGCCGCCCGAGACGGCAGCCAGGCGGTTGGCGCACTCGAGGGTGTCGGGCGCATAGTCGCCGCGGAAGGTGGCGTCGAGCAAGAACTGGTTTTGCAGCACGTGCTCGTTGTTGGCGGCCTTGATGTCGGCGGGGTCGTTCTCGTTGAGCGGATACTTAAACTCCAGCGACTGAATGACGCCGATCTTGCCCTTAAAGCCGCCGTTGTGGAAGGCCAGCACGGCCTTGGCGTGGGCGAGCATCATGTTGTGCTCGCACTGGAAGGCCTCGGCCAGATGCGCCTTGACGCCACCGGGGAAGGTGCCCTCGATGTAGGTGTTGGAGGCGTCGGCCCAGATCTCGTTAAAGGTGAACCAGTAGGTCACCTGGTCGGCGTACTCCTTAAAGCAGAAGGTAGCAAAGTCCACAAAGGCGTCGATGGTCTCGCGGTTGAGGAAGTCGCCCTTCTCAAAGAGGGACAGCGGCGTGTCAAAGTGATGCAGCGTGACAAACGGCTCAACGTGGTGCTTATGGCACTCGGCGAAGAGGTCGTGATAGAACTGCACGCCCTCGGGGTTAATCTCACCGGTACCGTTGGGGAAGATGCGGCTCCAGGCGATAGAGAGGCGAATGCCGTTGATGCCGAACTCCTCGCACAGCTCCAAATCGACGGGGTACTGGTTGTAGAAGTCCGAAGCGGGATCGGGGGAGAAGCGCCCCTGGGCCTCCAGGAAGTCGTCCCAGGCGACTTTGCCTTTACCATGGGTGCGGGTCTCGCCCTCTACCTGGTAGGCAGCGGTAGCGCCGCCAAAGACAAAGTCCTCGGGAAACTGCGCAGGCGGGTTGGTGACGCTAGCAGGGTTAACGGACATGATGATCCAATCGTCTAAATCGAAGGGCCAGCCGGTCTTGGATGGTCGGCTGGCCCTGAGCGTTACTTACTTCGAGAGTTGCTCGCTTACGAAGGCGAGAGACTTATCGCCGTTTTGGGAAAGCTCGATGTACTGCTTACCGCGGCAGGCGACGCACTTGTTGCCCACGCGCTCGCAGTCCTTCTGCAGGTCGGCCAGGTAACTGGCGGCCTGCGGGGCCAGGACGACCAGATCGAAGTCGGGGAGCATGTCCACGTGGTTGCCATAGGCCTCGGCAGCGGTCTCAAGATTGATGCCGCGCTCCTTGGCGGCCTTGGCCAGCGCGTTGGCGAGCAGGCCCGAGGTTCCGCCGCCCTGGCAGAGCACGAGCACGCGCTTGCCGTTGAGGTCGCTGGCGGTCGTTGCCTCGGTGGCGGCGGGAGCGACGTCGGACTTCACGGCCTCGGCAGCAGCGCCGGCGGCAACGCTCTTGGCGTCAGCCTTGCCCTGGAAGGCATCGTTGAGCTTAGCGGCCTTCTCGGCGTTCTTGGCTGCGAGCTCCTCCTGGGAAATCTCGGCCTCCTCGGCGCACTTCTGGGCGTCATAGGCACGGAAGAACGGATAGTACAGAACGAAGTCGACGACCAGGATAAGGGCGAGCATCACAAAGGCGAGCGGCTGGAAGCCCAGGCCCATGATGGTGCCGATGGGGCCGGGGACGGTCCAAGGCAGGGTGTACATAAAGCCGTTCATGCCCAAGAAGTCGATAAAGATCTTTAGGATCCAGATGTTGGCGATCGGGGCAAAGACAAACGGGACAAAGAAGACGGGGTTGAGTACGATGGGCGCGGCGAACAGCAGCGGCTCGTTGACGGCAAAGCAGACGGGGACGATGGCGGCCTTACCGACGGCGCGCATCTCCTGAGACTTGGCCAGGAAGCAGAACATAAAGACCAGGACGAGCGTGGCGCCGGTGCCGCCCATGCAGACGACGAAGTACTGGGCACCCTGGGTCAGGACAGCGGAAGCGTGCTGGCCGGCCTGGAACGCAGCCAGGTTGTCGGTCATGTTGGCAACGAGAGCGGCGGCGATGGCGGGCTCGACGATTGAGGGGCCGTGGACGCCCACGAACCAGAAGAGGCTCATGGCGCCGTAGATCACAGCGAGGCCGATGTAGCCATCGGCAGCGGTGAACAGGGGCTGGAACACCTGGATGACACCCTGGGCAAAGCAGAAGCCAAAAGCAGCGCGGAAGACGATGTCAAAAACCCAAAAGACGGTGATGCAGACGGAGAAGGGGATGATGTCCTTAAAGGTCTGCGAGATGTTGGGCGGAACCTGCTCGGGCATCTTGACGGTGATGTTGCGCTTAATGAAGAACTTGTAGATGATGCCAGTCACAAACGCAGCGATGAAAGCGGTCAGCAGGCCCTTGGAACCAAGGTAGGTGGTGTTGAAACCGCTGGCGGCGTCCGTGGCGATCGTGTCGCTCGAAAGGAGCAAGAAGCCGATGATGGCCGCGCACATGCACGAGATGAAGTTGATCTGGTTGTTCTTGGGCAGATCGCGGTTCTGAGCGTCGGCGAAGTGCTTGGCCGTGGTGGCGGCGCAGGCGATGGCCAGGATGCCCATGGAGTAGTTGTAGCACTTCCACAGGGCGTTGTTGATGTCATCGGGCCAGTAGAAACCCCAGATGTTGGGGACCGAGGCTACCAGGCAGAAGATGGACGAGAAGATGATGATGGGGATGACGGAGATAAAGCCGTCGCGGATCGCCTTGAGGTACTTGTTGCGGGCGATCGCGTTGAAAAAGGGCTGGCCCTTTTCGATGATGGCGATGAGTTGCTCCATGCAATGCTCCTAAGAGTCGGTGGGTTAGCAACGATGGTAGCTTTTGACTTTCGGTTGCCAAAATGTTGACGTTGCCATTTTGTGACACAAAAAAAGAAGCGAACCGGTGGTTCCTGTGCCTGCGAACCGTCGATTCCTTACGCGTAAACGTTTGAGCCGCCCGGTGGCTCTGTGTTTGCACAATGGCAACGTTAACATTTGGTCGACAAAAGCCGTTTGGGGAAGCAAAAATGTCGGTGAACGGTAGGTTTTGGGTGGTGAGCGTATGGTGGGGGAGGCGTTGGATATACTTGAAGGCGGTAAAAATGACTGCGCAAGGTGCCATCAATGGCATCGTTGACATAGAAAGATCGACCTATGGCCGCTGTTAAAAAATCGGTATCCGTTAAGGATGTGGCGCGTCTCGCGGGCGTCTCGGAGCAGACGGTCTCGCGCACCGTGCACGATTCGCCCAGCGTGCGCCCCGAGACCAAGGAACGCGTGCGTGCCGCCATGCGCGAGCTGGGGTATCGCCCCAATTTTGCCGGTCGATCGCTGCGCCGCGGTAAGTTTAAGACCGTCGGCGTCGCCATGTTCAACATTACCGGCACCGGCAATCTCGACCGTATGGAGGGCTTTGCCGCCGCGGCCGATAAGCACGGCTATGCCATCACCCTCACTAAAGTAGACGGGCATCCGTATACCCTCGAGAGCGCATCGTCGCGCATGAGCGCACTGCCAGTGGACGGTATGGTTGTGATCATGAATCGCATGCCGGCAGACTTTGGCACTTTTGAGCCGCTGCCCGGCATGCAGACGGTGCTCGTTACGATGTTGGAGCACCCGCTCTGTTCAACGGTCGATAACGACCAGTTCGATTGCTCGCGCCAGGTGGTCGAGTACTTGCTGGAGCGGGGGCACAAGACCGTGCACTTTATCTCGTGTCCCGAGCGCTCGCTTTCGGGCATGCGGCGCGAGGAAGGCTGGCGCGAGACATTGCGCGCGCATGGCATTGAGCCACCGCGACTTATCCGTGGCGATTGGACGGCGCAGAGCGGATATGCCGCAGGTCAGGCCCTGGCGGATGATCCGACCTGTACGGCCATTTATGCTTCCAACGACGCCATGGCCTACGGCTGCATTCGCGGGCTCGAGTCGCGCGGAAAGCGCGTGCCCGAGGACGTGAGTGTGGTGGGTGTTGATGACAGCCTGGGCGATATCGTGCCCGACCGTCGCCTGACCACGGTGCGCTTTGACAACAAGCGCGTCGGCATGTGGGCGGTCGACAAGATTGCCGGCGCCGAGGGCGTTGCGCCCGGTGTGGAGCACATGCTGTTTCCGGGCGTGCTCGTCGAGGGCGATACGGTGCGCGATGTACGCTAGGGGCGCAGGTCTGTTTGGGTTGCCGCTAATTGTGTTCGATATTGTTCAGATTGGTTTAAAAACCGTTCACGGGCGAAAAGCGACCGTTCATAGCTCGAAATCACGTTTTGCGCTGTTCTTTTTTGTTTGAATGTTAATGTTTCTGTCATACAGAACGCAGCGCGTATGCCCGGACGCGATGCTCTCCATTGGTTCATATGTGAAAGGAACGCAATATGGCAACCAAAGAAGAAATCTCGATGGTTGGATTCGAGATTGTCGCATACGCAGGTGACGCCCAGACCGATCTGCTTGCAGCGCTCGATGCTGCTCGCGAGGGCGATTTTGAGAAGGCCGAACAGCTGCACAAGGATGCCAGCGATGCACTTATCGGCGCCCACGACACGCAGACCAAGCTGCTTTCGCAGGAGGCCGGCGGTGGCGAGATGGAGATGACCTTCATCATGGCTCACGCTCAGGACACTCTCATGACCACTATGATCCTGGAGAAGCAGGCCCGCTTTACCATCGATGCCTACAAGCGCATCGCCGAGCTCGAGGCCAAGCTCGCCTAACGAGCCCTCACAACCAAGTCCCCTTCCAAAAGCTCTGCCGCTACCCGCGGCAGGGCTTTTTCTGTCCTCCTCCAAGTTGCGGTGAAATAGGGACTGAATAGGGGCCGACGGGCGCAAAACAATCCCTATTCCACCGCAACTCATCCGGAGATAGTCATTGGGGACAGTCTTGGTGCGCTCTGTTCGTCTTCCCGTTCGTTTTTTGCTCGGTGGGTATACTTCCTTTCGCATTAAGCCCCGGACTGAGGAGGTATCCAAATGCCGGATAACGGGTCAATACAAAAAAGAGACGCGCACGAGATGGCTCATGGGCGTCCTGTCCAGATAACCGAGCACACGACGGTAACCGAGCTGCAGCCCAGTCTGTCCGATGTCGTGTGCGCAAACAAAAAGCTGCAGATTGGCTTTATCGTTGCGCTCGTGGTACTGGCGCTGCTGTCGGGCTTTGTAGCTCGTCCGCATTTCGCCGATACCAAGACTTGGGACTCCACCATCGAGGTCATCGATCAAAAGAAGGGCAATGTTTTGGCGCTCACGACCTCGTGCGTCGCCCTATCTGCGGGTATCACTGCGCTGCCGGGCGATACGGGAACGCCGGTTGCCGAGCAGCTCGCGCAGCTTTCGGGTAACTTGGGCATCGTGCTTGCCGTGCTCTACCTCGAGAAATACCTGCTGACCATTTTGTGGTCGGTTGGCCTGGGCATCCTGATCCCGTTTGCGCTGGTGCTCCTTGCGGTGTCGCTCGGCATTCACGGGCGCTGGAGCACGAGCGCCGTCCTGCGCCGCGTGGCGACTCGCGTGCTGGTGGTCGCCACGATCGGCATGGCGTTGGTGCCTGCAAGCGTATGGGTGTCGCAAAAGGTCGACGAAACGTATCGAGTGAGCATCGAAGCGGCCGAGCAAAAGGCGGCCGACGCTGCGGGTACGGCAAATAGTGATAGCTCCAAAGCAAGCAAGAAAAAGACCGAGTCCACAGAGTCCAAGAACGTGCTTGAGCAGCTTGCCGACGGTGCCTCAAGCCTGGTCACGTCGGTAACCAGTGGTGCCAAGCAGATGACCGACGAGATCGTGCAGCAGGTGACCGACCTTATCGAAGGCGTCATCGTGATGATCGTGACCTCGTGCGTGATTCCATTGCTGGTGCTCGCGGCGTTTTTGTGGCTGGGGCACACCCTGCTGGGGATTGATATTTCCGGCCCGGCGAACTATTTGACGGGTCGCTTTCTGAGCGCTCCGTCCAAGCACGCCAAAAAGGGCGGGCAGTCCGAGTAGCTAAAACAGCTGTATATACCGGGGAATACCGCCGAAGGGCGGCCGAGACACGTTCTCGGCCGCCCTTTTGTTTGTTGAATACGTGGCAGGGTGGGCTTTCCCCGATTCCAAACGGTCAGCAATCATCCGCGAACGGTATTTGTTCAAAAAAGAACAAAGACAAACAAATAATTCTTGCAGTTGATGTTCGAATGTGTTCAAATAAACATGAACAGTGAAGAACCGCACATTCAGATGCCCGGACCTGAACGCGATTCAACACTTCCAAACAGAAACTACGCACCTGCGTATCTCTCAAGGAGGATGTCATGAGGGTTGTAATCGCTTCCGATGCCGACGGTATGTCGATGAAGGAGTCCATCAAGGAGATGCTCATCGCCGACGGTCACGAGGTCGTCGACTATTCCGAGACTCCTGCCGCGGACTTTGTCGATTCCGCGACCGCCGTTGCCAAGGGCCTGCTGGAGCACAAGGATTCCCAGGGCTTCGCATTCGATAAGTACGGCGTCGGCTCCTATATGGCCGCCGTCAAGATCAAGGGCATGGTCGTCGCCAACATTTCCGACGAGCGTTCCGCTTACATGACCCGCGAGCACAACGGCTCGCGCATGGTCACCATGGGCCCGGGCGTTGTGGGCACCGAGGTCGCCAAGAAGATCGCCCGCGAGTTCCTGCGTGCCCAGTACGCCGGCGGCCGTCACCAGATCCGTGTCGACATGCTCAACAAGATGGCCTAACGAGAGCCACCGAGAACTCGAACTTCTACCTCAACTTGTGAATTCAGACGAAAGGACGTTCTGATGAAGAAGACCATCGCAATCGGTTGCGACCATATCGTTACGGACGAGAAGATCTATCTGGCCGACCGCCTGGAGCAGGCTGGCTACAAGGTGCTCGACTGCGGCACCTACAGCCACACCCGTACGCACTATCCCATCTACGGTAAGGCCGTGGGCGAGGCTGTCGCCAGCGGCAAGGCCGATTTTGGCGTGGCCCTGTGCGGCACCGGCATCGGCATCACCAACGCCGTCAACAAGGTTCCCGGCGCCCGCTGCGCCCTGGTCCGCGATATGACCTCTGCCCTGTATGCCCGTCGCGAGCTCAACGCCAACATCGTGGGCTTTGGCGGCAAGATCACCGGCGAGTTCCTGATGGCCGATATCATGCTTGCCTTCCTGGAGGAGCCCTACGAGAAGACCCCCGAGCACGATGCCCTGATTGCCAAGATCGATGCCTGCAATAAGGCCGACGCTGAGGCTCAGGCTGACCCGCACTTCTTTGACGAGTTCCTCGAGAAGTGGGACCGCGGCGAGTATCACGACTAAGGAGGTTCCGGCGTTCTACCGAACGCCAGACCAGTCGACGCTGCGAAGCCATCTGGCGGGCAATCTGCCGTTCAGCTTCGACGGCATGACCAGAAGGTCAATGCCGTCTCGCTTCGCGGCACCTTGCCTCGTCAGTTGGCTTCTCGCTGACGTTGGTGCTATCTGCAGAATTACCTCTGCTGAAATATGCTGCCTTAAGGTCCAAATGACGGCTCGCGTTTCTGTGAGGGGGCGCGGGCCGGTTTTCTATCAGCCCTATTGACTTGGCGGGCTGTCGTAAGAAAGGGAAGGCTCCTATGGAGTTTGTTCTTGATAAGGGTACTACTAGTGACATGGATTTTTCAGAAGTTAATTTTGTTGATGTTTATGCTGG
>CAJLLB010000047.1 GCA_905207425.1 uncultured Collinsella sp. | reverse complement strand
TGTTCGCGGGCATCGGCGGGATCCGCATGCCGTTCCAGGAGCTGGGCGGCAGGTGCGTCTTCTCCTGCGAGTGGGATAAGTTTGCGCAGAAGACCTACCGCATGAACTACGGCGAAACCCCGGCGGGGGACATCCGTGAGGTCGCCGCTTCAGACATCCCCGACTTCGACGTGCTGCTCGCTGGCTTTCCATGCCAGCCGTTCTCGCTTGCGGGTGTGTCCAAGAAGCGCTCCCTTGGTCGCGCTACGGGCTTCGAAGACAAGACGCAGGGCACGCTCTTCTTCGAGGTTGCACGCATCCTGAACGAGAAGCGCCCGAAGGCGTTCCTGCTCGAGAACGTGAAGAATCTGATCAGTCACGACAGGGGCAGAACGTTCGACGTCATCATGCAGGTCCTCCAGGACGAGCTCGGTTACCACGTTCACTACAAGGTTCTGGACTCCAAGGGTTGGACATGCCAGCACCGCGAGCGCATCTACATTGTTGGCTTTCGCGACGATGTGGAGTTCTCTTGGGACGACCTCGACTGCCCGAACAGTGGTCAGAAAGCCGCGGAGATTCTGGAGGAGGATGCGGACGCGAGGTACGTGCTCTCCGACAAGCTGTGGTCATATTTGAAAGCATACAAGGCCAAGCACGAGGCCGCCGGCAACGGGTTCGGCTACGGTCTTATCACTCCATCGGACACCACGAGGACGCTCTCCGCACGCTATCATAAGGACGGTAGTGAGATCTTGGTCTCGCGCGGCGAGGGCGAGAACCCCCGTAAGCTGACCCCTAGAGAGTGCGCGCGCTTGCAGGGATTTCCCGACCGGTTCATAATCCCGGTCTCCGACACACAGGCCTACCGCCAGTTCGGCAATTCGGTGACGGTCCCTGTAATACGGTCGGTGGCCAAGCTCATGATGGGAGCGTGTCAGGATGGATTACGGGGCGCTTAGCAGCTACTTCGACGGCGCGGTCTCGAAGACCCTCGCGGACGTCGATATCGACGCAGGTAGGAGTAATCAGCACGAGTTCAACGGCACGCTGCCGCTGAGGTCGCTGTTCGGTGACGACGACATCCGCGACATCCGCACCACGTTCGCCTACATGTGCGACGAGGCGGAGCCGGAGATGTGCGACGGGACCGTGACTTGGTACGATGCGCGCCGCAAACATCCCACGAGAACCGAGTACCGTCTCTACTACAAGGACAACCCCGCCATCAGGCAGGCATCCGCTGGCGACCTCATGGTGGTCGCCAACTCCGATGACCTCGGGCTGCTCATCATCTTCGCTAAAAAAGGCTCGACCATCGAGTCGCAGCTGAGGTGGCTGTTCGGCTTCGAGGAGCCCGACCGCTCGGGCTATGCCGTATCAAAGGGCGAGCGCAACCGTATCGGTGCGGTGGCCTCGCGCATCCTCGGCATGATTGGTATCGAGACGCGCGCTCCCTTGAGCGCGGATATCTACTTGGACGATATGGTCAAGAGGTTTGGACATACGTTTCCGAAGGGCATCGACTTTACGGAGTACTCCATCTCAACCCTTGAAGGTCTCGACTGGGCGGATGACCCCGATCGAAGCCTGCTCGCGTGCTACGAGCGCGAGGAATTGCTGTTCAAGGTGTTTGAGCGCCATCTGCTTGAGAGAGACCTTGCGCCCTATTTGAACGGCCAGCTCGACGTCGACGGCATTCTGAAGACCACCATGTCGACCTTCCAGCGCAGGAAGTCCCGCGCGGGCACAGCGTTCGAGCACCAGCTTGAGTTCCTGTTCAAGGGTAGGGGAATCCGATACTCCGCACAGCCCTACACCGAGGGAAAGTCGAAGCCGGACTTCATTTTTCCGTCAATCGAGTGCTACCGGGATGAGGGGTTCCCCTCCTCGAGCCTTACGATGCTCGGTGCGAAGACGACCATCAAGGAGCGCTGGAGGCAGGTGCTCGAGGAGGCGAACCGCATCGAGCGTAAGCACCTTATCACGCTGGAGCCCGCCGTGAGCGTGGACTACACGAACGCCATGCGTGACAGCAAGCTCCAGCTCGTCATCCCCTCCCAGCTTTTCCCCACCTACACGCCTTCACAGCAAGAATGGCTCATGGATGTGGGAGGCTTCTGCGAGATGGTCGAGGAGAGGCAACGGGTACTTGACTAGGCCGGGACAATAAGAGCGTTGAGGCGGCGCGCAAGCGCATGACCATCCTGAAGGGCTCCGAAAAGATTGTGGCATCGCTCAATCAGTTCGGCGTTGTCCGGCGCGTGAGGCGGGGGCACTACGTGATTGCAGAGCCCATCGAACTGAATGACGAGCTTACGCGGTTTTTGGTCTTTGCCGACATGCTGGTAAACCGGTCGAGTTACCGGACGTTCCTGGAACTGCAGGACGTGGCCGAGTTGTTTCCGTTCGCGTGCCGTGTGAGCAAGGAGGGACTTGTGGCTGACGAGCGGTTCGAGGTGAACAACTTCGGCGGGGAGTTCTCGGTGGGGATACGGGAGTAGGAGAGTACAGGTCACTCCTACGACGCAACACCTTTGCCACGCGTGAAAAGCATATCGTCAATCGAAAGCTGCAGGATTTGCAGTTTACCCTGCTCCTCGGCTGGTATCAGCGACGAATCGAGCTTCTCCTTAAGGACTGCGACTATGTACTGGCAGTTGATTGTGCTGGCGCGTGCGATTATGTCACGCAACACCTTACCCTCGATGTTTTCAAGGACGTCATGCACTATGAAGCGCGGAGTCTTGATGCCCTTTGATTCTGCAAACTGCTGATACGCTAAATCAAATGCGGCGATGAGTGACTTGCGTGTGCCCGTGCTGGAGCCAGCGGTATCACGTATTGCAACGGGGAACTTGTTCGACTCTTCATAGTAAACGAGCAGCGGCGATTCGTTGTTGAACTCCCTGGCAAGCGGAGTGAAGAATGCGTTAAACGCAAGCATCATTGCAGCAAAATCGTTGGATTGCGGCTCGTCGCCATCATCAGACGAGCCAAGCGATGCGATTTTTCCCTCAATGCTGGTCTGTTCTACCTCAAAGCTGTTGAGCGTATCTATTACTTCTCGGCATTTGCCGATACTGCTCGAAAGCTCAACTAGGCGTGCCTGAAGCGACTCGTACTCATCGATGAGGTCTTGCTCCACCAATGACATGAATTGGCTGTTCTGCGATGACAGTTGGCTGATTTCACGTTGCACAGATGCACGCTCGGCCTTCAGTTTTTCTGCCACACTCGCGAAATAGGCAATCTTGTTGTCGCAGAGCTGGTTGTTGAATGCGACCATCTCTTCGAAAGTTGCATTCACCATCGGGATCATCGAACAGACTTCCTCGAAAAACCGTCTGCTCAAATTAACGTCGGCTTGTCTACCGCGCTCTTGCATAGCAGTCTGCAGGGCCTCTTCATTTCGTTGCAGCCTGTAGTCTATGTCTGAGAGTTGCAGTGTCAGAGATGCGTATCGGGTGCGTGTAGCCGCGATTTCATCGCGGTTGGCCCTGTAGACATCGGCGTCGATGATGCTGTTGAGCTTGCACTGGACTTCTTCATGCTCGGCTTCGAGCCCTGCAAGTATCTGCTGCTGCTCGCTGACCGTATCGACGTTCTGGACTTTCTTATAGCGTTTGATGGACTCACGCGTCTTGTTCAAGTCCTTGTTGAGGTCGTCACGCTTTTTGTCGAGCGCCGGATCTGAGATGCCGAACAGAGCGTTGTAGACACTCCGGTAGATGGATGTGCTGCCGCTGGGAACGGTTTTGAGGAAGGAATTATCATCCCCGCCTACGGACACGCGGACAAATGAATTGATCAATTGGCGAAACGTGGGCACATTCGCTTCGTTCCCGAAAAGCAAGACATTGAGTCGTTGCTGGTAAGCTTTCTGCCCCATCTTTTCGCCGTCTATGTAGTACCTTCCATTCGGGAAGAGGTCGATTGTGAGAATCACGTCATCGCCATCGGGAAAATCCGATGTCAGTGTCATGTCGACGGCGATCTTGTTTGTGACGATGAAATCGCGTAGCTCCTCGGTCACCGTGCCCGTGTCGGCGTCTGTGTAAATGAGCTTCCTGTCCTTGGCGCCCATTGCGATATCAATGAGCTTGAGGAAGGTTGTTTTTCCAACGCGATTGTGCGATTCGGAGTCCTCGGTATCGACGATGAGGTTGGCACCCTTGTGGAATAAGACCTCGCGAACTATTTCGTCAGTTGTTGTCTTGCGAATTCTAAGCGACTTGATGAACATGTAGCCCTCCCTTCTCGTCTATTGACACGCGTCCGAGGAGGAAGAGAAAGTCCAAAGCCATGACAAAGAAGTCGTAGCTCACTTCTTTCTTGACCAGAGTGTTCGCCGTTACCTCATAGAGTTGACCGGCGTCCAAGCCTGGGTTCTGGTCGATGTAGCCATCCAAGGCGGCAGCGATGTAATAGACCGTGCTCGTCGGCTCATTATTGCGATCAAGCAGCAGCATCGTCATCACCTGGCCTCAGAAGGACTCTGCATTTTGCCACGGCAACGGCAATCAACGCAACGCAGAACTGGTTGATGATTTCTTCGGGGACCTCGTCAGCCTGAAAGCTTGCGTCATTCACAATCATGTTATAGATCTCGTTCTCGATGAGCTTGAGCTGTGCATCGCCGTTTCCTACGCACAGCTTGCCGTCATCGCGAACGTCTGCCACATTGACAAACATCTTGTTCAGCCTTTGGATGATGGCTTCGCTGTCGGGGAATTCCTTGATCACGCTGTCGAGACGAGCGTAGTTCTCAGAATACTCGTTGATGATGTTTAGGTAACGCGGTGCGTGGTTGTAAATCAGCTTCTTCTCTATAGGAGGCGGAGGCGTAAGGGGGAAATCTTCGCCCGTTGGCTCAGTCGACGAAATCATGATTTGCAGGAGTTTATACATGAGCGTCTTTGTAAGCGGCCGGTGCGGGCCAGACGAGACGGGCTGGTAGATGTTTATGTCATGTGAGTCATAGCTATTGGAGTCGCCGGTTATGTTCGTGGCGACCTTTCCAATTGCGCTCTGGCTTGTCTGCGTTGGCTTATCGCGAAGCATGGATGTTCGCCGAGTTGTTGCTGCCTACGACGTTTGTGGCAACTTTACCTGTAGCGGTCTGCGAGTTGTCGCTTAGACTCTTTTTGATTGACTTGATCTCTTGCTTGTTTTGGAGCGAGATGACGGCGGCGGCGATGGATGCGATAGACGCGATAATTCCAAGGATAAGGTTCACAGTCTCCATCTTGCCTCCCAAATGTCAAGTCCAATATTCTAGACCATTATCGAGCGTTCGCTCGTTGCGTTGCCTCTAATTCTTGCTAATGGTCACAAACTGCCGAACGGACTGGATGACCTCACTTTGTGACCGACCTTTAGCCTATTTGCATGGTTAAGGGACGGTTCGTTTGTGCTGGCCTATGTCAATCGAAAGGCAGGCCGACATGGACGGAGACGACCATAGCATCGACGACGAGGAAGAGGTCGCAGCGCAGGCGGGCGGCCAAGAAGGGGTCGCGCAGGCGGAAGAGCCGCAGGCAGTGGACTCGGAGAGGGGCTACCAGGCGCTTCTCGCCAAGCAGGAGGCTCGCATCAAGGAGCTTGAGGGGCAAGTGGCCGAGGCTGCCAAGAGCGCCGAGGTGGCGGACGCCCTGCGCGACGAAATCCAGCAGGTGAAGGCCAGGCGGCCGATGAGCGCATCGCCTTCGCGGCAGACATGGCGACGTTCGCAACCATGAACCTGACCCACCTCTTCTACTTATGCACGGCGCTGGAGGTGGTCTCCGGTTTGGGCAACCTCGCAGGTGTCAAGTCGTGCGGTTCGCGTTCGCTTCGCGCTCGTCGCCCGCCGAGCTGGACTTCCGAGGCTTCGACCCGTCTGCGCTCACCGACCTGACCTACTGCTTCTCGGGGTGCTCGTCGCTGGTGACGATCTACGCCGACGCCACCTGGGCGCTGCCTTCGAGCGGGGTTTCGGACTCGCAGTGCTTCTATAACTGCTACAAGCTGACGGGCGGCAACGGAACCACGTATGCAAGCAGCAGGACGGTTTATACCCACTTCCGTATCGATACGACGGCTACGCCTGGTTACCTGACTGTCTCTGCTTGACATGCTCTTTGGCTACGGTATTTGCGTCAGTCTGGGTAATATCCGAGAACATTTCATCAACGATGCGGACATGGCATTCATAAGCTGCATACCTGCTGGACCTCACCGCATTTTCCGCTTCCTGCAGGCGTGTTGCAGCATCCCTGAATCGGGATTTTGCCGCCATTTGCCCCATGATGGAGTCTGGGTGGTTGTCACTGAGTACGTCTGCGTCTCTCAGTTCTATTTCCGCACTTGCAATGCGTTCCATAAGCAGATTGTATTGGGCATCGCCGACCTCAGACAGGCAGAGCACAAGGTCTTTAAACGCTGCTGCGGTCAGCATTCGATTGAGCACTGCCCTGCAAGCTTCTGGCTCGGCATTCGCCTTCGCGACCATATCATTCACGAGGTATTTTTCCCATTCCTCATGGTCTCCGCCGTTGCCGCCAGACTGTTCCGGAAGCCACTCCGCACTAACTTTTCTCGTCATACGCTCGATGGACAGAACAGCCTCGCCGCTGAGACCAAGGAAGTCAGCAATATCTTGGAGCTCGTACGTATCACAATCGGTCTCCCCGATGAGAAAACCTACTGGCTTTCCGAATATGTCAGCCAGATCTACGAGGTCATCCCATTGAGGAAACTGATCTCCTTTTCGAAATCGGCTGATCTTTCTCGCAATCGCCTTGCGGCCGTTCTCCCTTTCCACTGCATAGCGGTCATCGGCTAGCGAGGCATCATCGGCACCGTTACGCTTTTGATAGAGCAGACGCGCAAGGCCGATATTGCTAATGCCTCTGCGCCCCTTTTCTATTTCATAGCTTTCCATCAAACCGCTGAGTCTCTTTGGAAAAATGTCCTTAGGGCGATCTTTGCGGATGTACATTGTCTTAATCATTCCTCATTAACAACAGATAAGACAATTATAGGACATATACCGTCTTATTTACCGATGGCATGATAGCACTGTCGAAAGTGAGCACCCCAGTGGAAGCGGTGCTGAAGTGAAAGAAAGTGAGGAAAAGGCAATGACGACTTGGGACTATGCGCAATTGTCGCATCTGGCGAAAGAGCTCGGTGGGCCTCAGGCGCTGATCAGCAATATCAGAGCGGGCGGGATTTCCGTTGGAAGAATCCAGGGTGGAGTAATCGGTTCTGTAGCCACGCTAGTCGCAGGTGGAATCGGACTGTATGCCTACGACAAGCACCAGAGGAAGATCGCTCTTGCTGAACAGAGTGCAACCATGCTCAAGGCGAACATCGAAGTATACGAAGAGGCACATTCGTCAACAGAAGTTGATGAGGCTACGAGAGAGACGCAACATAGTGAGGAGGAAACGGTAACTGAATCCAGTGGCGGCGAAGAGGCCTAGCCACCAGATTCATTAGACAGCCACTACCACGAGGAGCCCCGGTATGTACCAGGGCTCCAATTCGTTCTTATACCTTGCAGCGGATACTTAGATCTCTCGGGACTTGCAGTAGAGCGGGTCGCCCTCTCCGACCAGCACATCCCACCGCCATTGCGGGGTCTCGGTGCCGGACTGGCAGAGCGCATCGAGGGGCATGACTTTTTGCTCGGGCGAGCAGGGGCAAAGGTCTGCCTTGATGTGGGCCATGTCTTCGGCCTGGCCGGCGAGCTTTTTTATCCGGGGACCATGCTTTCGGCACGCGATCCCCCATCCTCAACCTCCCAAATCAAAAACTCAATCTGTAACACCTAGACTCGATTTGAGCAGATATCTGTTACAGATTGAGACGTTTCGGCAGAGTGATTCCCGTTTGTCTTGATTTGTAACAGGTAGAGGCAAAAAACTCGACTTGATGTTACAGATTTAGACAAACGGCTGCCGACCCGCGCGAAAACAAAAAGGCCGCATGCGAACCCGTGGAGGGATTCGCATGCGGCCGACAGGGGTATGCGGCGGAAACTAGGCCATGAGCAGGCCGGTCTCCGCGACGTTCTTGTACCAGTACGCGCTCGCCTTGGGATAGCGCTTCTGGGTCTCAAAGTCGATGTAGAACAGGCCGTAACGTTTGTTATAGCCGTTGGTCCAGGAGAACTGGTCCTGCAGCGACCACACAAAGTAGCCGTCGACGTTTACGCCGCCGTCGATTGCCTTGAGGATCCATGCGAGATGTTGACGCATGTAGTCGATGCGAGGGGCGTCGTCGATAAAGCCATCCTCGAAGTCGTCCTTATAGCCCATGCCGTTCTCGGTGATGTAGATCTTCTTGTAGTTGGGGTAATCGTTCTTAATGCGCAGCAGCAGGTCGTAGAGGCCCTCGGGATAGATGATCCAGTCCCAATCGGTGGTGGGTACGCCTTCGCGCACGCATGACTCGCCCACGCCCTTGAGGAACCAGCGCGAGGAGCCCTTGTCGCCGGTGCCATTGTGGTTGATGTCGTTTTCGCCCTCGGCGGCACGCAGGAACTGGCACTTGTAGGTGTTGACGCCCAGGCAATCGTTGTAGGGGAGCGCGGCGGTCAGCGCGGCGATGTCCTCGTCGCGGACGTCGAGCTCGCCGCCGGCGATATGGGCCAGCTTGGTCGCAGCCTCCATGGTGTCGGCTGCATAGTGGCCGCGGAAGGTGGCGTCGAGTACCCAGCGGTTGTTGATGACGTCGGCCATGCGAGCTGCCTCGCAGTCGGCGGCGTTGTTGGGGTCGAGGGGATACTTGGGCTCCAGGTTCTGGACAATGCCGATCTCGCCCTCAAAGCCGCCCTCATGGAAGGCGACGACAGCCTTGGCGTGGGCCACCATCATGTTGTGCATGAGCTGGAAGGCCTTGTCCAGGCGGTACTTCTCGCCGTGCGGCCAGTTGCCGACGATAAAGCTGCCCTCGGCGGTTGCGGGAATCTCGTTAAACGTGAACCAGTGCTTGACCTCGGTGAACTCGGCAAAGCAGAACTTGGCGTACTCGACGAAGGCGTCGATCGTCGCGCGCGTCAGGAAACCCTCGCCGCCGTTCTGGTAAAAGGCCTCGGGCGTATCGAAGTGATCGAGCGTGACATAGGGGATAACGCCAGCTTTGTTGCAGGTGGCGAAAAGCTCGTGATAGAAAGCGACACCCTCGGGGTTAATCTCGCCGGTGCCACTGGGGAAGATGCGGCTCCAAGCGATGGAGACGCGAATGCCGTTAATGCCAAAGCGCTGGCACAAATCGATATCGACCGGATATTTGTTGTAGAAGTCGCTTGCAGGATCGGGGGAGAAGCGACCCTGGGCTGCCAGGAAATCGTCCCAGGGCACTTTGCCCTTGCCGTGCGTACGGGTCTCGCCCTCAACCTGGTAAGCAGCGGTGGCGCCGCCAAAGACAAAGCCGTCGGGGAACTGCATGGGGTTGGTCATGAGTCATCCTTTCTGTGGGATACGAATAGGGAGAGGTGCCCGAACTGGGGATCCGGGCACCAACAGAGGGAGGAAACTAGTCGAGGTTCTCGCGGAGCCACTTAATGGCGCCGGCGGGGTCGCGAGTAAGGTCGATATATTCCTTACCGCGCGGGGCGAGCAGCTTAATGCCCAGGCGATCGGTGTCGGCCTTCATGTCGTTGTAGTAGCTACGAACCTGCGGGGCAAGCACGATAACGTCGTACTGATCCATGATGGCAGTGTGCTGACCATAGGCGCCTGCGGAGGAAGCGATGTTCTCTCCGGTCTGCGCGGCACCTTCCTTGATGGCGTTGGCAAGCATGGCAGAGGTGCCGGCACCGGCGCACAGGACGAGGACCTTCAGGCCGTCGACATCCTTCTTAGCGGATGCGTCGGCGGCAGGCTCGGGCTGATCGGCGACAGGCTTGCTTTCGGCGGCAGCGGCGGTCGTCTCGACGGAAGCGGTGGCCTGCTCGACAGCGGGCGCAGAGGCGTCGGCGGCGATGGCAGCGGCACCATTGGACTCGAGACCCAGCTCGGCGGCGCGCTCGGCCTCCTGGTCGCAGAGCAGCTTATCGTATGCCTTCAAGAACGGCAGGTAGATGATGGCGTCCAGTAAGATGATGATCGCGACAAATACCAGGGCGATAAGCTGGAAGTTCGTGGTGATGAAGATGCCGATGGGGGCGGGGGTGGCCCAAGGCACCACGAAGGAGAAGCCGTTCATGCCTACGTTATCGATAAAGAACTTGGCAACGCTCACGTTGACGCAGCCGGCGGCAACAAAGGGGATGAGCATGTAGGGGTTAAGGATCATCGGCGCGCCAAAGAGCAGCGGTTCGTTGACGGCAAAGGCAACAGGAACAATCGAGGCCTTACCGACGGCTTTGAGCTGCTTGGACTTCATAAAGAGAATCAGCAGAAGCGGCACGATGAAGGTGGCGCCGGTGCCGCCGAACTCACCTACGAGCGACATGTTAAAGGTGAGGGAGTGGGCGGGGTGGCCACCGGCCAGCAGAACCTGCAGGTTCTCGGCCTGGTTGGCAAGACGGATGGGGTCGATGCCCGGCTGGACGATCGAGGGGCCGTGGACGCCGATGAACCAGAAGAACGCGGTGGCTGCCTGGATAAGGATAAGGCCAGGATAGGTTTCTGCAGCGGTAAAGAGCGGGGAGAGCAGCTTGATGAGCAGCTCGGAGAACGGAACGCCCATGAGGTTGCGCACAACCACATCGATGATGCCGCAGATGATGACGGCGCCGCCAAAGGGGATGATGTCGCGGAAGTTCTGAGCGATGGCGCCCGGGACCTCCTTGGGCAGCTTAATGGTCAGATCGCGCGAGACGCAGAACTTATAAACCCACACGGTAATGAACGCGGCGATATAGGCCGAGAACAGACCGCGCGTACCCATGCTGGTGCAATCGAAGACCGAAAGCTCGGAGCCGTCGAACTTGGTGGTGAACTGCGTAACGGCGAGCAAAAGCATGCTGCACTGGGCGGCCACCATGGTGGAACCGTCGTTGAGCACTTTGCCGGCGGGCATGCGACGGTTCATGGATGCCGTGAAGTTCTTGGCGGTGGTGCCGGCAACCATGATGCCCATGACGCCCATGGTGAAGTTGTAGAGCTTGTTGCACCAGTCGATGAGCGGCTGGGGCAGCGTGATGCCGACTACGCCGGGAAGCGTGGCGATCAGCAGAAAGATCGAAGAGGTAAGGACGATGGGCATGCACCCAAGGAATCCGTCCTTGATGGCCTGGAGGTAGATGTTCCTCGAGATCTTCTCAAAGAACGGTTGATGCTTTTCGAGCATCTTTACGATGGCGTCCATAGAGCTCCTTTGCTGCTTGATGCGCGATGCATGTGGATGGAACTGGTCGTCGATGGATGGTCAGGACTGCCCGGAAACCTTCCTGGGTAAGGAAGGCATTGCGAAATGACAACGTTGTCATTTCGTTAATGACAACGTAAGACATTTTTGGAAGAGCAACAAGGATTTACGGGTGAACGGTCGATATTGTCCGATAAACGGCTGATTTGTCAGTTGGGCAGGTAGTGTATGCTAGAACACAAAAAACAAGCGATGCAAAACCGACTGGAGAAGTAGTGGCAACGATGGACAAGAAAAATGTCTCAATGAACGATGTGGCAGTTGCCGCGGGTGTTTCTCTCAAGACGGTGTCGCGCGTGATCAACGAGCCTGATAGCGTGCGAGAGTCGACGCGCGATAAGGTCCATGCGGCCATGGAGGCGCTCGGGTTTCGAACCAACTTTGCCGCGCGTTCACTCAAGTTGGGCCGTTACGGGTGCATCGGCGTGGTGATGTTTCACTTGTCGGGCGGCGCCGTGGACATGATTGACGGTATCGCCGATGCCGCCGAAGAGCGAGGCTTTGCTCTCACGATGATCAAAAAGCGCGCTGGGGAGAAGATGACCCTTGCCGATGCGGCGCGCAGGATGTCGCAGCTGCCTGTTGATGGCATGATCTTCAACCTGCGTCAGATGGTCGATGACTTTGATACCTTTGAGGCGCCGAAAGACCTCAAGACGGTGATTATCACACCAATGGAACATCCTACCTGCTCCACCGTCAGTGACGATCAAGAGGGCGGCGCGCGCATGGCGTGCGAGTACTTCTTGAACCACGGGCACAAGAACGTGTACTTCGTTTCGGGTAAGAAAGAGTCGCTGTCGAGCCAGTGCCGAATGAAAGGCTGGCGAGCGGCGCTCGAGGCGCGTGGCATTGAGCCGCCCGAGCCTCTGCAAGGCGATTGGAATGCGGATAGTGGCTATGCCGCTGGCCTTGTGCTTGCCGATAAACCCGATTGCACGGCGGTCCTCGCTGCTAACGACTGCATGGCAAACGGCGTGATGATGGCTCTACGTGACAAGGGTCTGAGTGTGCCCGATGATGTGTCCGTGATCGGCTTTGATGACGAGCTTTACAAGACGATTCCCAACTCGATTCTGACGTCGGTGAAGTTTCGCCACCGCGAGCTGGGCGTCCGTGCGCTCAACGAGGTCGTTGCGGGCCTAGAAGCTCCGAGCTCCAGAAGCCGTACGCTCGTCTCGGGCGTGTTGGTCGAACGTTCCAGCGTAAAGGACCTGCGGGCGTAGGGTTTTTCGGCCCGTTCGTCTCAATCTGTAACAGTTAGGACCGAAAAACTCAGCTAAATATTACAGATTGAGATATTTCTGCTCGGGCGTTCTGTTTGTCTCGATCTGTAACAGCTAGGATCCAAAGACTCGGCTAGATGTTACAGATTGAGATGAACAGGAGGGCGGGTGCGGTCTAAACAAAATGGCCCGCGCATCACGCATCGATGCACGGGCCATTTTTTGTCTGCGAGCGGCAGGTGGCGTCAGCGTCTTATGCCTTGAGGTTTTCCTCGATCCAGGCGACGGCACCCTTGGGATCCTTAGTGAGGTCGATGTACTGTTTGCCCTTGGGCGACAGCAGCGTGATGCCCAGGCGGTCGGTGTCGGCCTTCATCTCGTTGTAATAGGTGCGAACCTGCGGAGCCAGGACGATGACGTTGTACTGGTCCATGATGGCGTAGTGGCTG
>CAJLLB010000046.1 GCA_905207425.1 uncultured Collinsella sp. | reverse complement strand
AAAAAGCCTCGCCGCACGAAGTGCGCAGCGAGGGCTTCTTGCATGTCCGAGGACGCGCCGGGAGGGAACTTGTTCTCTGCCCGGATAGGTAAGACAAATTACGCGACGGTGTAAACCCAGTTGTGCTTGTCCTCGACAGCACCAGACTGGATACCAGTCAGGGTCTCGCGAAGCTTCTTCATCACAGGGCCGATCTCGGTGTATCCAGCCGGGAAGGTCACGGTCTCGTCGGCGCCGTAAACCTTGTTGTCGATTTCGCCAACCGGAGAGATGACGGCAGCGGTGCCGCACAGGCCGCACTCCACAAAGGTGCCGGCCTTGACCTCGGCCCACTCGACGGGGCGCTGGTCAACGGTCATGCCCAGGTCCTGAGCAACCTGAACGAGCGAACGACGGGTGATAGAGGGCAGGATGGAGTCGGTGTGCGACTGCGGAACGACGAGCGTGCCATCCTCTTTCACGAACAGGACGTTGGCGCCACCGGTCTCCTCGACATAGGTGCGGGACTCGGAGTCGAGATACAGGTTCTCGGCATAGCCCTCGCGATGGGCCTCCATCGTGGGCTTAAGGGACATGGCGTAGTTCAGGCCGGCCTTGATGTTGCCGGTGCCGTGCGGTGCAGCACGGTCATACTCGGAAACGCGCAGCTTGACGGGCTTGAGGCCGCCCTTAAAGTACGGACCGACCGGGGTCACGAGAATGCGGAACGTGTACTCAGGAGCGGGAGCCACGCCGATCACGTCACCGGAGCCGATCATAAACGGACGCACGTACAGGGTCGCGCCGGAACCGAAGGGCGGAACCCAGGCGGCGTTGGCAGAAACGACCTGCTTGACGGCCTCAACGAACTTGTCCTTGGGAAACGGGGGCATCTCGAGGCGCTGGGCAGAGTTATACATACGCTCAGCGTTCATGTCGGGACGGAAGCAGACGATGCTGCCGTCCTCGGCGGTGTAGGCCTTCAGGCCCTCAAAGACCTCCTGGCAGTAATGGAAGATACCGCCGCACTCGGAGACATGCAGGGTGTGGTCGGTGGTCAGGCCGCCCTCGTCCCACTCGCCATCCTTCCAATGAGCCTCGTAGCTGTAATCGGTCTTCATGTAGCCAAAGCCGAGACTACCCCAATCGATATCCTTCTTCTCGACAGTCATATGTCGCTCCTTACATACACAGTTGCATACTCGCGAACCCGCACGCAAGGACCGAGGCCGACCGCGTCGCAACGTCGCACGCCCGGAGCGTAGAGCCGGACGGGACACGCGAGCAGCATCAAAGCCGATGGCACGTCGATTCGCATGCACGAGATTGTACTCCCCGCACGCGTCTGATAAAACGCTTTTCTTTAACTAAGTAAAGTATTTTCATTTGACCGAAGCAAAAAGGCCCGCCACCGTAAGCGGTGACGGGCCTCAACTGTACGGTCTGCGCGCTGGCTCGAGCTAGGCGTTCTATTTACCCAGCTTGGCCTTAACCAGACCGACCACGGTCGGGATGATCGACACGGCAACGATGCCGATAATCAGCAGCTCAAAGTGCTCTTGCACAAAGGGAATGCCGCCAAAGAAGTAGCCCAGCAGCGTAAAGACCGTCGACCAGGTAATGCCGCCCAGCACGTTAAAGACGACAAAGTTGCGCCAGTGCATGCCGCCCATGCCAGCGATAAAGGGCACAAAGGTGCGGATAAACGGGAAGAAGCGACCCAGGAAGATGGCCAGGTGACCCCACTTGTCCAAGAAGTCCTCGGACTTTTTGATGCGCTCGGGCGTCATGGCCTTGACCTTGCCCGAAGCGATGATCTTGCGGCCAAAGAAGTGACCGATCATAAAGTTGCACTGATCGCCCAAAATGGCAGCGGCCCATGCGGTGGCCAGAAGCGCCACGATGTTAAAGCCGCCGTTGTGGGCAAAGAAACCCGAGGCGAACAGCAGCGAATCACCGGGAAGGAACGGGAAGAACACCACGCCCGTCTCGATAAAGATGATCAGGAACACGCAGCCGTAGGCCATAAGCGGGCCGGCGGCGATCCAGCTGGCGATCGCGGTGCGCGGGTCCTTAAGCAGCTCGGCAATAAAATTGATGAAACCCATGAAGTAAAACCTCTCAGTTGTGGGCGCGGATACGTCCAAGTTGACCAGTATACGGTTGCGGTGCCCCCTCGTGCGCAACCCCACAAAAGCATGACTCCATTACCAGCAAGTTTGCATAACTGACACTTGTAGCGCAAAGCCGCCAAGATTGTCCTTTTTAATCCCTAGCGAATCGCTATACTTTATTGAATCGCATTGCCATGGCGCTAAGGGAGGGCGGCCGGTGAGCTTTATCAATACCATTCGCGAGGACATCAAGACCGTCCAGGCGCAGGACCCCGCCGCGCAAAACGGTCTGGTCATCTTTCTTTCCTATCCTGGCCTGCACGCCAAGTGGAACCACGTGCCCGAGCACTGGCTGTGGGAGCACGGTCATCGCTCGCTCGCCCGCGTGCTCTCGCAAATCACCCGCCACATCACCGGCGTCGAGATTCACCCTGCCGCGCAGATTGGCAAGCACTTCTTTATCGACCACGCCATGGGCGTCGTCATCGGCGAGACCACCATTGTGGGCGACAACTGTGTGCTCTACCAGGGCGTCACGCTCGGCGGCACCGGCAACGAGACCGGCAAGCGTCACCCCACCCTGGGCAACAATGTCACGGTGGGCACGGGCGCCAAGGTGCTCGGCAACATCTGCATCGGCAACAACGTCAAGATCGGCGGCAACTCGGTCGTCGTTAAGGACGTCCCCGACAACTGCACCGTCGTGGGCGTGCCGGGACGCATCATCAAGCGCAACGGCTGCCGTGTGTTCGAGGAGAGTTTCGACGCCAAGCAGCATCGCGAGTACATGCCCGATGACGCCGCCGAGCAGTCCGCCCTCAACCGCCAGGGCATCACCGAGAATGCCCGCCGCGTCAAGGAACTCGAGCGAGAGGTGGCCGAGCTCAAGGCCCTCGTCGCCAAGCTCGTGGACGAACGCTAGGAACGCAAGCGGCACAAAACGACATCGGCATCAACGCAAAGGCGCGCCAGGGAATTCATCCCCGGCGCGCCTTATTTGTGATGTGGCAAAGAGACTGTCCCTTTGTCACATTATGCGAACTGGCTCAGATAGAGGTCGGCGTAGGCACCCTCGGCAGCCAGCAGCTCCTTATGCGTGCCCTGCTCGATAATGTTGCCGTGATCCATGACCAAGATCAGGTCGGCGTCCACGATCGTCGACAGGCGGTGCGCGATCACAAAGCTCGTGCGCCCGCGCATGAGCGCGTCCATGGCACGACCGATGGCAAGCTCGGTACGCGTATCCACGCTTGAGGTCGCCTCGTCCAGGATGAGAATCGCCGGGTTATTGAGCAGCACGCGTGCGATGGTCAGCAGCTGACGCTGGCCCTGGCTGATGCTTTCGGCATCGTTGGCCACGCGCGTGTCATAGCCCTGCGGCATGGTGCGCACAAAGAAGTCGACCTGCGCGGCGCGCGCAGCCGCCACGATCTCCTCACGCGTCGCCTCGGGACAGCCGTAGGCGATGTTTTCGGCAATCGTGCCATCGAACAGCCAGGCGTCCTGCAGCACCATGCCAAACTGCTGCCGTAGCTCGCCGCGGTCCATGCGGCTCGTATCCACGCCGTCGAGCGTAATACGCCCGCCGTCAATCTCGTAGAAGCGCATGAGCAGGTTGATGAGCGTCGTCTTGCCCGCGCCCGTGGTTCCCACCACGGCAATCTTCTGGCCCGGCTCGGCGGTAAACGACACGTCGTGCATAAGCGGCTTGTCGGGCGAATAACCAAAGCGCACGTGCTCAAAGGAGACGCGACCCTCAACGCGACCCGGCAGCTTGGCGGCCTCGTCCGGCAGCGGATCGGCCTCCATCTCGGGCTCATCGAGCAGGTCGAACACGCGCTCCGCACTCGCCAACGCGCTCTGCAGCGAGTTGAAGGTAAACGACAGCTGCGTCATGGGTTCGGACGCCTCGTAGATAAACTGGAAGAACGCCTGGAACACGCCGACGGTCATGTGACCGGCAACCAGCATGCTGCAGCCCACCAGCGCGATCACGATCTGCGCCAAACGGCCGATAAAGCGCACCGCAGGGCCGACGGCATTGATCATAAAGTCGGCCTTGGCACTCACGCGTGCCAGCTCGCCCGAGGCCTGGTGCACCTCGGCAGAACTTTGGCGTTCGCGGTTAAACGCGCGGATCACCAGACGGCCCGAATAGCCTTCCTCGACCGCACTCGTAATCTTGGACACCCACTCCTGGCGCTCGCCCGTCACATCGTGTGTGCGGCGCGAGACGACCTTCGTCACCAGCAGCGACAGTGCCGTAAAGAACAGAAAGACGAGCGTAAGCTGCACGCTGAACACGAACATCACGCTCACAGCACCAACAACCGTGCCGATCGACACGAGCAGCTGCAGCAATCCGCGCTGCATGCTCTCGGACATCTTGTCCAGGTCGTTGGTCGCGCGGCTGACGACCTCGCCGGGACGATGCGCGTCAAAATAGGCGAGCGGCAGACGGTTGAGCTTTTGCGCGATGCGGTTGCGCAGGCGCAGATTGAGACGCTCAGCGACGCTCGACATCAAAAAGCTCTGGAGCGCATAGAACGAGGCAGCGGCAGTCCAGATCATAAAGTAGACGAAAATGGTCTTGCCGCAGTTCTCCCAGGTGATGCTGAAAGTGGTGTCGTTGGCAAACGCCACCTGAATGTGGCCCCACAGCTCATCGATCACGCGGGCGCTATATGCCGGCGCGGCGGTGTTAAAGATGACATAGAACACAATGCTCGCGAACACGATATAGAAGCGCCAATGGTCGCCGGCAGCCTCACTCCACAGGCGGCGCACCGTCGCCCAGGTATCCCGAGGCGTCTCGTCCTCGTCTTCGTCGTCCACGTCGCGCATACGCTCTGCCTCGGCGCGGGCGCGCTCGTCCTCGGCACGTTCGTTTTCCTCGTAGAGCGCTTGGCGGCGAGCCTCGCGCTCCGCCGCCTTGGCGGCTTCGTCCAGGTCGGGCGCGACGCCCGTCTCCTCGACTGTCTCTACAACCGCAGCGCCATCGACGATGCCCTGCTTCTTGAGCTCCTCGGTCATGCTACTCACCTCCCTTCATCTGCGATTCCGCGATTGCGCGGTACACCTCGCAGGTTTCCATGAGCTCGTCGTGCGTGCCTAGGCCCACGATCTCGCCGTCTTTGAGCACCACGATCTGATCGGCATGCAAAATAGTCGAGATGCGCTGGGCGATGATGAGCACCGCGGCATCGCACGTCTCGTCCTGCAGCGCATGGCGCAGTGCCGCATCGGTCTTAAAGTCCAGGGCCGAAAAACTGTCGTCGAAGATATATAGATCGGCATGCTTCATGAGTGCGCGGGCAATCGCCAGGCGCTGGCGCTGACCACCCGAGAAGTTCGTGCCGCCCTGGGCCACCGGCGTATCGAGCCCCTGGGGCTGGTCGAGCACAAAGGTGCTCTGGGCAACCTCCAGCGCATGGAGCATGTCAGCCTCAGTCGCGTCTTCGTTGCCAAAGCGCAGGTTGCTCGCCACCGTACCCGAGAACAGCCATGCCTTCTGCGGCACATAGGCGATACGCCCGCGGATGTCGTCTTGCGAAAGGTCGCGCAGATCGATGCCATTCAGGCGAATGGCGCCCTTCGTGGCATCGTGGAAGCGAAGCAAGAGCTTGGCCACCGTCGACTTGCCCGAACCCGTCGAGCCTACAATCGCCGTGGTCTGGCTACGGCGACAGGCAAAGCTCAGGTCGCACAGGGTATCCTCGTCGGCATCGTCAAAACGGAACGACATGTGGTCGAACACGGCCACCGCGTCGGCACCGTCAACAGACTCCGCCGCGCACGTGTCCAGCGTGCGCTTGCCGTCCACGATGCTCGGCTCAATCTCCAACACCTGCTGCGCACGGTTCAGGCATGCGGCGGCGCGTGGGAGCGTCAGAATCACCATCTGCGCCGTCATCACAAAGAACAGGATCAGGATCGCGTACTCCAGCACGGCCGAGATGCTACCGATTTGCATGGCGTGGACGCCCACGCGGTTGCCGCCCACCCACAGCACCGCCACCTCGGCGATATTCATCAAAAAGAAGCTGGAGCTGTCGAGACCCACAAACAGGTGGTTGACCTTGATGGCATTGGCCGCGTAATCGCTAAACACCTCGTCCAGGCGCTGCTCCTCGTGGCGCTCCTTGTTAAATGCGCGGATGACGCGCACGCCCACGATGTTCTCGCGCAGCACCACGTTCATGCGGTCGATAAAGCTCTGCAGGCGCATAAAGATCGGCGCGGCGTTGGCAACGGTAAAGACCGCCGCCACCAGCACGATCGCAACCACCACGCCCAGCAGCGTACCCATGGCGGGATCGATGAACCAAGCAAAAATGATGCCTGCCACGGCCAAGAACGGCACCGGCAGCACCAGCTGAATCGTCTGAAGGACAGCTTGCTGAATCACGTTGATGTCGTTGAGCGAGCGCGTGATCATCGAACCCGTGCCAAAGCGCTCAAAGTCGCTGGCGGACAGCTCGAGCGACTTGTCGTACACGGCATTGCGGATATCGCAGGCCACGTTGGCGGCCAGGCGCGCCGAAAGATAGCAGCCCAGCACCGTGCCGCCGCTGGCCATGCCGGTCGCGATAAGCATGTACAGGCCGTTGCGTAATATATAGTCGACATCACCCGTGGTAATACCGGTGTTGACCATGTTCGCCAGCATCGTGGGAACCAACAGCGTACCGACGTTATCTATCAGCACCGCAAACAGCGTCACCGCAATCAGACCGCGGTACGGCCTCATAAACCTCATTAAGAGTCGCATGCGTCCCCCTCGCCCTTATCGTCAGTCTCGTTCTCGGCGGCCACTTGCCGTTTAAATGCCTCGCACTCTTCGTTAAGAACATGGGAGAACTTACCGACCAAGCGCATGATCTCGCACTGTTCCCACGGCTCGAGCGCCTCGAATGCCTGTTGCTCGGCTTTTTGCGCCGGCAACGCGTAGCGCTTGGCAAACCGCACGCCTTCTTCGGTCAGTCGTACAACCTTGTTTTTACGACTGCCCTCGGCAAACTCCAACGTCGCAAGCCCTCGCGCCCTAAGCGTTTTAATCGCCGAATTGATGGTCTGTTTGCTGTAGAACCATTCACTCGTCAGCCGACTCACGGCAACGCTTCCGCCCGCTGCACTCGTGTCGACGAGCATCCAGTAGGCGCAGTCCGAAAGGCCGCAGGCGCGCGAGAACTCCGAATAGATATGGTCGAGTCCATTGAGCAACCGATCGAAGTCGACCAGCGTAACCGCACTATTCATCTATCCCACCATTCAATTGTCCGATTTTTGACCAATTATGTGTCTCTAGATTAGTCCGAGTTTTGACTATCGTCAACAGGCTCTCCGCAAATGCGTGCATTTTTATGGCCTATCGGCAGAAAAAGACCGCCGGCGCGGGGGCGGCGCCAGCGGTCACGTGAAAATCGGGTTTTATTGCCTGTTAAGCGGCGACGGCCTCATAGACCGTAGCGCCCGAGAAGCTGTCATGCAGGCTCTTGCCGGCAATCCACGGCAGCTCGACGACCTCGCAGACCGTGTTGACCAACTCAGAACAGTCAGTAAAGTGGCCCTTGTCGTTGAGGGCCTCGCAATCCTGAACACGCCAATAGCCATCGGTGTGCGTGATGTAGTACTCGTGATCGTTGATCGACACGAAAGCGCGCGTCTTGGAACGCAGCAGCTTCAGAAATCCTTCGAAATCGGTCTCGACGACATCTCCAGCCTGGAACATGATGTTACCTCCTGGCCCGGCGCCACCACGGCGCATTGATAAACGTTGGTACTCCTTTAGTAAAACCCTTATCAGAGGTTATGCGTTCGTCATTTAGGCAAGTGGTAAAAAACCGCAGGGTAGACGGGATAAAACGTTTAACCATCCCATTTGTTTGTCACATTCTGAAGGTACTTTTATGCAAACCTACTTTCCCAATTGGAATCTATCCTTTTGGCCGGGCAATTGACCGTCTATCGTTTGAGCCCGACGGGTATGAACGGGGCATCTGCAACGCCACCGCAAGGAGACACCATGGAGACTATCGAAGCACTCATTCACCGCCGCAGCTGCCGCAACTACAGCGATCGTCCCGTCGAGGCCGAAAAGCTTGCACGTATTATCGAAGCCGGCCAATATGCACCGAGCGGCATGGGCCGCCAGCCGGTGACGTTTGTCGCCGTCACCGACCCCGCGACCGTCGAGCGTCTCTCGCAGCTCAACGCGCAAGTCATGGGCAGCAACAGCGACCCCTTCTATGGCGCCAAGACCGTTGTGGTGGTGCTGGTTGACCGCAGCGTGCCCACACATCTGGAAGACGGCTCGCTCGCCATGGGCAACCTGCTCAACGCTGCCTATGCGCTGGGCGTTGATTCGTGCTGGATTCATCGCGCCCACGAGGTTTTCGATTCGCCCGAGGGCCTGGAGCTACTGGCCAGTTGGGGTCTACCCGCCGACGGCAGCCTGCGCGGTGTCGGTCACTGCATTCTGGGCTATGCCGAGGACACGCTGCCCGAGCCCAAACCCCGCCGCGACAACGTGGTCTACGTAAGGTAATTAGTTCCGCCATTCTACCGAACGGCGGGCTCGTTGACGCTGCGCGGGCCGCATTCACGCCAATCTGACGTTCAATTTCGAGGGCGCGACCAGAAGGTCAGCGCCCTCTCATTTCACGTCACCTTGGCGCAAATGCGGCTCGCTCGCTTTTGGCGACTGACATCGAATGAGCCACTGTCTTGGGCAGCTAAAAAAGCCCCGTCCCAAATTAGCTGCCCCACTCGCAACTTATCCCGCCGATGGAGTTATTGCCGTTTCGCTCGTCTGATTCGCATCGACGTCGTCGCCTTGCTTGTCTTCGTCCTTTTGCACATCGGCGATGGTGGAGGCCGCCGCAACGATACCGCGCTGGGGCGCGACGCTCGTCTGGGCCTGAGCGCCCTCGACAACTTCTGTACCTACATGCGCGAGCTCGGGCGATTTAAACATTGCGTCCAAGTTGGCGCCACCGCCGGCATATCCGAGCGCAGCGAGCGCGATGACGATCACTGCAACGGCGGCCACGATCGGCACGTAGCGATGCCAGCCGGCGGGATTGAGCCCGCTGCGGCGAGCCGCCCCGCGGCTGATGTAGCCGAGCGTTCCGTCGTGCTTGAGCTTTGAGCCCACCACGCGTTTGCGGCCCCACAGCGAGGACTCTGCCTGCATTGCCAAGCGGGCGCTTGCCGAAGGATAGCCGTATTTAGTGCGCTTGAACGAGCCATCAAACCCCGAGGCGTGTTTGCCCCACGTCACCGATGTTGTGCGTCGGTTGACCGGCGCGGCACTCCGCCTTCTGCGGCTCGGTTTTGAAGTCTCAGCCATATGCCCTCGCACGCCGTAACCAAATCGAAACAATAACGCTTTGGACTGTAGCACACGCGTCGCGTGCGGTCACGGGCGCCTCGCTCAACGGTCATCGTCCTTCAGCAAGCGCCACAGCGTTGTACGGCTTATGCCCAGCACCTCCGCCGCACGGGTTCGGTTGCCGTGGAGATGGTCTACAACCAGATGCGCGATATCTCGCTCGGTATCGGCCAGCGGTCGCAGGATATACAGGTCACTTTCAAGCGTCGGGGCGCCAAAGGTTGCGGTCTTAATCACGTCCTCTTGGGCGAACACTTCCTCCGCCACAGCGCGGTCCACCGTGCCCGTCCCCACCAATATATACAGTCGTTCCGAGACCTCGCGGAGCTGCAGATAGTTGCGCGGCCAGCGGTAAGCATCGAGCGTCTTCGTCGCCGCGGCAGACAGCGTGGGCGCTGCCGTCCCAAATGCATCAGCGAGATATTCCAAATAGCGCGCGACCTTCGTCGACGCGGCTCCCTGCTCGGCGATTGCCGGCGCGACGCTCACCGCACAGGCGAAGCGCTCGGTCACAAAGGCGGCTTGATCACTTTCGCCGCCGCCCGGCATGTCATTCGCCGTCAGCACCACATGGCAGCGCGTCGCCAACGCGGTGTCGGTCATCGTGGAGACCAGCTCGCGGAGGCGCTGGGGGCCAACCGCATTCCAGCCCTCAATGCAAAGGGTCAGCCCCGTTTGGAACAGCGGCGATTCGGAGCTTTTGAGCACATGGCGCCAACCGCGATCGGTGAGTTCATCGAGCGCGACGGAAACAAAGGGCTGATCGACAAAAGGGCCATCCAGATAGAGGCGCTTGGCAATCTCGACCTGACCCGCTCCCAGCTCGCCCTCGAGCATAAGGGGCACGCCGCGCGCATAGCTCTCGGTAACCGGTACAGCCACCGAGGCCGCCCCCTCAACGATGCCGTACGCGCTCGATTCATAGCGGACCTCAACTTCGTCGGCGTTGAGCCACTCGATGCCCGCATGCGCCGCGGCACCGCGCACCTCGCGGACCACAACGACCCAAAGCCTCCCGCCCTCTTTGTCGGTGGGGCGAACGGTCAGGCTCAGGCGCGTACCCTCACGCCCCATAACCAGACGCGCGCCGTCTCCTATACGGTCGAGACGCTCAGCGACAAAAGCCGCCACATCCCGCTCAAGCGCCGCGTCATTCATGGTCGAGATCGCGACGTCCCCACGCGCATCGATTGCCAATGCCGAGGCCCCGGCAGCAGCTAGGGCATCGGTCAAGATGTTCAGCTTAGCATTGCTATCCATGATTTGCCCCTGTCCGCGGCGACGTGCAACCGCCGACGGTCGCACGACCGAGTGTTTCAAAATTGAACGATATTGCTCACCAAACACTATAGGGCAGAAAGCGCCGTCCTGCGAGTATAGGTGTTGCCCCGCATCGCCATCCTGGCGGGGCGATAAGAGCTCTTCGGGACTTATAAACCTGCGGACAAGCCATACCCGCAAGAGCTCCTATCGCTCCACCGAAGGCTTGCGCTCACCGGCAGCCAGCACGCGAATAAGCTACTTCTCTACCAGATTCCCAGCACGTGCTGCATTCCCAAACTCATGCACGCAATGCCAATCCAGCAGCAAAAGCCCAACGCGATGGGCTTGCCGCCCTTTTTGACCAGCTCGACGATATCGGTATTAAAACCAATAGCCGCCATGGCCATCACAATAAAGAACTTCGACAGCTCCTTGATGGGCGCCGTGATGGACGCGGGAAGCTGAAGCACCGTGGTGATCACGCTCGCCAGCACAAAGAACAGCACAAACATGGGAAACGCACGTTTAAGCGAGAACGTGCTTTTGGCGTCACCGCCGGCCTTGCGTGCCAGATGCATCTGCCAGCATGCGAGGACCAGCGTGATGGGAATAATGGCCAGCGTCCTGGTGAGCTTGACCACTGTGGCGCTCTCGAGCACATTGGCGCCGGGATGCATGCTGTCCCAGGCGCTCGCCGCAGCCGTTACCGACGAGGTGTCGTTGATGGCGGTGCCGGCAAACAGGCCAAAGCCCTCGTTGGTCAGCCCGAGCATGCCGCCGAGCGTCGGAAACACGAGCGCCGCGATAACGTTAAACAGGAAGATGACCGAAATGGCCTGGGCAATCTCGCGATCGTCGGCATCGATGACGGGCGCGGTCGCAGCGATGGCCGAACCGCCGCAAATCGACGAACCCACACCCACAAGCGTCGCGATCTTACCCGGTACGTTCATGACGCGGCAGAGCACAAAGGCGATGACAAGCGAGGTCGAGATCGTCGCCACGATAATCGGCAGCGACTGGGCGCCCTTGGACAGAATCTGGGAGAGGTTCATGCCAAAGCCAAGCAGGATAACCGCGTACTGCAAGACTTTTTTGGACGTATAGGTGACGCCGGCGGCGAGCTGTTCGCGACGCTTCCTGGGAAAGACGAGCGCCAGGACCATGCCAAAGAGGATGGCAAATACCGGACCGCCGACCACCTCAATTTGTTTGCCGAGCAACGTCGCGGGAATGGCAATGATCAGGCAGAACAAGACGCCTTTCCAGCGCTCGCGAACGATATTTGCCAGTTGCATATGGGATTCCTTCTTTCTATTTCACGTTTGCGACGGCTTATGATACGGCAACATTGAGCACAGCCTTGCGCAAACACAGACTAAGATGCCGCAATAGTTCTCAGGCAACAGCCGAATTGCCCACCGCGGAGAGCTGATTCGCGGCATAATTAACAACTGACATATGAGTTTGATAGAACAGTTGCGAGGCGCTATGGAAGAATCGATGCACGTCGGCGAGCAGGAAACGAGCCTACAGGACCAGTCCTACCACACCATTCGACGCAAAATCGTCTACCTGGACTACAAGCCGGGCGAAAAGCTGGGCGTCAAGCAACTTTGCGACGACCTAGATATGGGGCGCACCCCTGTGCGCGAGGCTTTGGTTCGTTTGGCGCAGGAAGGCCTGGTGCGCACCGTGCCCCAGAGCGGTACCTACGTCTCGCCCATCAACCTCACCCTTGCCGAGAGTGCCTGTTACATCCGCGAGCATCTGGAAAAGCAGGTGATTGTGGAGTGCTGTGCGCGCGCCACGTCGGCCGGCATCGAGCAGCTCGACCGCGCCATCGTGCTGCAGGAAAAGGCCATGGCCGAAGAGGATCGCATCGGCTTCTTTTTGAGCGACAACCTCATGCATCACATGATTTTTAGCATCGCATGTCGCAGCACCGTGTGGTCGTGGCTCGAAGAGACCAATGCCGACCTGGAGCGCTTCCGCTGGCTGCGCGCCGCCACGCAGGTTCTCGACAATCAGGACATCGTGAACGAGCACAAGCAGATTCGCCGCGCTATCGCCGGTCGCGACCCCATCGAAGCGAGCTTTTTGGTCAGCAAGCACCTGCATATGATGTTCCGCAACCAGACCGAGGTTCTGGACCAGTTCCCCGAGTACTTCGAGACCAGCAAGCTCCGCTAACCTGCCAAATAGGGACAGGTTCATTTTGGCAGGTTTTATCTGGGCAAATCAGAACCACCCTTAAAAAGGGTGGTTTGCTCTTAGGGTATAACCCACGGGC
>CAJLLB010000045.1 GCA_905207425.1 uncultured Collinsella sp. | reverse complement strand
CTGCGCAAGACGGAAAGCACATTAAGTGCTTTCCTTTGCGTGCGGAACTCGCGACAAACTTCATGCCCTCCGGTCCGCCCCGGGAGCTAGGTTAACTAATTCGAGCCTGGTATTCAGAAAAGTCAGTGCAGCAAAATGGCGATGCAGATGGTGCGAATAAGAAAGGGGCACGTTGCTGAAACGTGCCCCTTATGAGTGGGGTATGAGGCTAGCGCTCGTAAATCAAGTTACCTGCCAGGTAGGTGGCCTGAACCTTGGTAGCCTGGAGCTCTTGTGGATCGACAGTGAGCGGGTTTTGGTCCAGGACTACCAGGTCGGCATACTTGCCGGGCTCCAAGCTGCCGAGGTTTTGCTCGTCGCCCGCTGCATAGGCGCTGCCCAGGGTGTAGTTGCGCAGGGCTGTTGCTGCATCGATGCGCTCGCTCGGTAACCAGCCGCCCTCGGGCCAGTGGCTTTTGGGGTCCTGGCGCGTGATAGCCGTGTAGAGCACGTTCATGCTGGTAACAGCTGTGATAGGGCTGTCGGTACCGAAGGCTTGGCGAATGCCGCGCTGCTTATAGGTCGCAAACGGCCACATGATGCGGCTGCGCTCCAGGCCCAGATCGCGCTCGGGGCCGCCCGGGTCGAGTGTAATATGACAGGGCTGGCTCGAGGCAACGACGTTAAGCTTGCGTAGACGATCGATGTCCTCGGGCAAGAGGTTCTCCAGATGCTCGAGCGTGTTATGACCGTGCTGGGGCAGGCCGTACAGTTCGGCGGCCTCCTCAAAGATATCGAGCGCGGCATGGATGGCACCGTCGCCGATGACGTGGATGCGCACGGTGTGGCCGCGCTCCGCGGCCGCCAGAACCAGCTTACGCATGCGCTCGGCAGGAACTGTCAGACGGCCTCGGTCGCCCGGGAAACGCGGGTTGGTATAGGGCTCGGTGAGATAGGCCGTGTGTTCGCTCGACACACCGTCGAAGAACTGCTTAAAGCCTGGCGCCGAGAGCAGCGCGTTGTTCGCGTAACGTGCCTGCAGCTCTTCCAGGCGCGACTGGTCATCCAGCAGCGTGGGGAACAGATGGGCTCGGATGCCCAACTTGCCGGCTGCCTGCAGCTTGTCATAGACGTCGTCGCGGATAAAATCGCAGCCTGGCATGGGCATGAGCGACATATCGCAGATCGAGGTGATGCCCTGCTCGGCCATGCGCCTCATTTGATCGGCGTAAGCGCTTGCGATGCGATCTTCGCCCAGCCACTCAAGGCAGCGCGGCAACAGCTGCATGGCAGCTGCCTCGTGGGCGATACCCGTAAGTTCACCGTTTGAGTCTTTGTCATAACTGCCACCCGCCGGAGGCTCGCTGTCGCGCGTCACGCCGAGGGCTTCGAGTGCGCGGCTGTTGAGCCACAGGGTATGCCCATCGCCCGAATACATAACACAGGGGCGATCGGGGAAGGCGGCGTCGAGGGAGGCCTTGGTAGGGTGCTCGGGCGGATCCCAGCGGTAATCGCGCCAACCCTGGGTCACGACCCAGGCGTCGTCGGGCAAGCCTTGGGAAAACTCGAGCGCATGCTGCACCAATGCTGCCTCGGACGTGCCCATATCCATAAGCATGTACGGCGAGGAGCCAACCGAGGTATGGAAGAAATGCAAGTGCGCATCGTGGAAACCGGGGCAGACAAACTGCTCGCCGTAATCGACCACCGGCGTGGCGGCAGGTGCGGCGGCAATCACGTCATCGGGCGCACCGACTGCGACGATGCGATCGCCCGAGATGGCAATCGCCAGCTCGCGGGCGGTATCGATACCGTCTTGGGCGGTAAAAACGTTCTTAGAGCGGATAATCCGATCGATATGTTGCATGGGCATCCCCATCTCTGGCAGGAAATTCAACACCTCCGAGTGTACTCTCCCGCCCTTGTGACAAAACCCCAAGCGGCAAACGGCAACTTTACCAGCCCTAGCGGCAGGTGGCATACTGGAGAGAGCCTGTACGATTTTGCGATCAACCCAGCAAGGAGCAAATCGACCATGACGAAGACCAAGGCACAGCAAATTATGGCGGCAACCGAGGTTCGCGCGGCAGACGACGTCACCGCGGCCATCCGAGATATCGCCGCCGAGTTTGAACCCTACATCATCAAGCAGCGCCGGCACTTCCATAAGCACCCGGAGCTGAGCCTTGCCGAGGAGCGCACGACTTCCGACATCGCCAACCAGCTCGACGCCATGAATATCCCCTACGAGCGTCCGCTCAAGACGGGCCTGGTGGCGACGCTTCGCGGTACCGCGCCCGATGCCTACCGCGAGGACGGCACGCCGCGCCGCCGCATCCTGCTGCGCGCCGACATCGACGCCCTGCCCGTTACCGAGCAGACCGGCGAGGAGTTTGCCAGCGTCAACGAGGGCTGCATGCACGCCTGCGGCCACGACTGCCACATCGCCATGATGCTCGGCACGCTGCAGATCCTGCGCCATATGACCGACGACATCCACGGCGAGGTCCGCATCGTCTTCCAGCCCAGCGAGGAAAACGGCCAGGGCGCCAAGCTCATGATCGGCACGGGCGTGCTCGACGGCGTCGATGGTGCCTACGCCGCGCATATCTGGAGCGAAGTCGACGCCGGCACCGTGAGCTGTGAGCCCGGCCCGCGCATGGCAAACACCGACTGGTTCCGCATCGATGTCCGCGGCACCTCGTGCCATGGCGCCATGCCCCAGCGCGGCCACGACGCCGTTATGGTGGCTGCCGAGATCGTCAACGCCCTGCAGACCATCGTCTCGCGCGAGATCAGCCCCTACGAGCCGGCTGTCATCACCGTCGGCGAGCTGCACGGCGGCACCGCGCGCAACGTTATCGCCGGCACGGCCTACCTCGCCGGCACGGTGCGCACCTATGGCGACAAGACGCACGAGGAAATGCCCGAGCTTATGCGCCGCATCGTGGAGCACACCGCGGCAGCCCTGGGCGCAGAGGCCGAACTTACCGACTACACCATCGCCAACTACAAGGTCGAAAACGACGTCGCCTCGAGCGAGCGTTGTCGTCAGGCCGTGGTCAAGTGCTTGGGCCCCGCGGGCGAAGGCCATTATCGCGGCACGCTTTCGGGCGAGGACTTCTCGGAGTACCTGCGCCGCGTGCCGGGCGTGCTCGCCTTTGTTGGCACGCGCAACCCCCAGATTGGCGCCACGTACGCCCAACATTCTTGCTTCTATAAGATCGACGAGAGCGTGCTCGCCAAGGGCTCCATGGTAGCCGCTCAGTATGCCATCGACTTTTTGGCCGAGCCCACGCAAGAGGAGCTCGACGGCCCCACGATCGCCGCGGTTGCCGAGACCAACCCCGACTTGGCCGCCAAGCTGCGCTCTGCCAAGGCCACGGCCGCTGAGGCGCGCGACGCCATGCACGATGCTCGCACCGCCCGCCATGCTGCAATCAAGGGCATCCACGATGCGCGGGCTGCCGCTCGCCACGAGGAAAAGCGCGACGAGTAGCCGTCACGCCCATCCATAACAGCCTGGCTAAAGCAAAGCGGGGGCGGACGTTATCTCAACGTTCGCCCCCGCTTATGTGTCGACCGTTTTTCTAGCGCGTCCTCCGTCACGCCAGGTAAGAGCGAAGGATGGTGAGCCAGCGTGGGGGTTCGAGGTGGATGATATCGTCGGGAACTCCGGCGGGCGCATAGCCGCCAAAGAGCAGACCGGCATCTGCCGGATTGACGAGGCGCACGATCCATACGACGACGACCAGCACGCACAACACGGTGACCGCAATGTCGATACCACGCTTTAGCTTGCTCGATGCCACCTCCTCGCGCACGAACGCGAGCACAAACGCAATCGGCACCACCCAAAACAGCGGATGGTAGGCAAAGGCAGCCGCATAATCGAGGCGCAGCGCCGCCAGCCACGCCCTCGTCATGCCGCATCCCGGACAAGGAATGCCCGTCATCAATCGAAAAATGCAGCCAATGTCGAGCAGGTAGAGCGCGAGCCAGGCGACAAAGAGCGCGCCGGTGCAAAAAAGGGCGCGGCGAAGGAGCTCTGCCGTGCCCCTATGTCCCTGGAAGCTGTTCACGCCGCCCTTATTGTTAGGCACGAGCGCCAAGGCGAGTGTTGTAAGCCGTTGCCATGGCATTGGTATTATTGATGACGATGTTCATAGCGAAGATGGGACCAAGGCCGCACAGGAGCGCGCCGAAGATCTGCCACAGAAGAACGGTGGTGCCGTTTTCCTGGAACACCAGGCCGTAGCGAGGAGCGTTGGCCTGCAGGCGGTTGCCAATCTTGTAATACCAGTAGTACGCGTAGAAGCCGCAGGTCACAAACGATAGAAGGATGAATTCCGCCAGACCCGGCGTGTAATCGCCGTCATCCTGACACAACGTGTTGACGTCGCGTGCCAAGCAATACAGGAAGTAGAACGAATAGATACCGCAGGTCACAAGAGAGAGCAGCAGCCAGCCGATCAGGCTGCGGTCAGCCTTAATGGGGTCATAGCCCATCGGAGCGGATGCGGACTGTTGGGCGTATTGACCGGTGTACTGCTGCTGAGGCTGGGGCGCGGGCTGAATAGCCTGGGCCGGAGCGGGCTGGGGCTGCGGGGCCGCAGCGGCAGAAGCGGCACCAACGGCGGATCCGCAAACAGGGCAGAATTTGGCATCATCCGAAATGGGAGAACCACAAGTGGGACAGAACATGAGCCTCTCCTTTTCCTAAGGCGTCGCACGCCTTCAAACCTTACACGTCTACGTTCTCAACAATAGCCGCGACGTTGTTGCGCAACATTGACCAATTTCCGAGAAATTTTGCTGCAACCGTTTTCCCAGGCATTTTCTTGCTTTCGCAGTAGAAAAAGGCACCCCGGGCTCAGTTGCCCAGGGCGCCTCGACCGGCTATTCGGTTTGATTGTTTTCGGCAGCAGGATTATCGCCCGGCTCATCCGCCGGCGTGGCAACGGCATCCCAATCGGGCTCCGCAGGCGTCGCCTCGGACGCCGGTGCGGGGACAGGAGCAGGTGCCGGGGCAGGGGCAGGCGCGGGTGCCGGGGCAGGTGCAGGCGCGGGCGCCGGGGCAGGCGCAGCACCAGTGGCTGCCGTGGGATTGAATCCCGCAGGAGCAGGCTTCTTCTCACCCGGGAGCACAAAAGTCAAAACGTCGTCCTTGTCCTCATCGGCCCATTCGCTTGCATAACGTGCAGCCCAATAGCCAACGGCACGGTGCTTGAGCATCTTGCCAAAGACCGTAAGGAACACCGTGACGAATGCAATCAGCACCAGGAACAATACGAGCGTGACACCACCGGCGGTAACAATCGCCTCGATACCCGTGGGGCGATAGTAATAGCCGTACGCGCCAATTCCGGCGATGGCACCAAAGACAGCTGTCAAGATCCACGTAATGGCGTTGGAAACCAGGCCCGTCAAAAACTCGGGAAGGAACGAAGCACAGAACAGCTTGGTCTTGTTGTGCTTAAAGGCTGCCCAGACCTTATCGAGCGAAAACGCGCTCTCGACGCGCCCGGTCACCGCAAAGTGCATCACGGCAATGTCGGCGAACATCTTAAAGAAGACACCCAGAATCGCCGAGGCAATTAGCGCCAGGACAAGCAGGCCAAGCGAGCCAAACAGCGCAGCCTCGAGCGCATAAGAGCCGTAATAAGAATACGAGCCCGCGGCGCCAATTACCACGCCCTCCGCCAGCGAAAGCACTACACCGATAATGGGAATGGCAGCGATAACCTCGAGCACGACCGAAATAACGCTCGAAAAGATTCCGAGACCAAACGACGTGGAACGCATCAACGGACGACCCATGCCGTCATCGATCTTAAGCGACAGGTCGCGACCCCACTCGATGCCAAAGCCCGAACCGCACACGCTCGCCACGTAGGCAGCCAAAAAGCCGATGGCAGCCGCAATACCGCCGATAACGGGGATGAACAGCACGAGTACCGACACGACACAGATAAGCGCCGGCAAAAAGGCAATCTGGCACACGCGCTGCAGCACGCCCGGAGTCTTGGTCATATCCTCAAACGCCTGAGCCGTGCAGCCCTTGGACGCGTTCGCGACAGGTTGAGGAACAAACTGCTGAGGCTGAGGCTGACCCTGAGGGGCGGAAGCTGCAGCACCGGCATTGGGGGCACCACACACGCCGCAGAACTTGTCGTTATCGCCCATGGGGGCGCCACACTGCGAACAGAACATCGAAATCATCCCTTCGTATCTAGAGCGAATCACCTGGATCGCAAACGGTGTCTTTGGCATCATTATCGCCCAATGTGAGGACAAATACCCCAAGATGACCGATTTGCAACGCAGGTGGCTTTATTCAATGATTCGAAGGGTACGCCCGGGCTAGTTCGTGCCGCGGAAGCCCTTGCCGACGATTTCGGAGCTATCGACGATGGTGATGAAGGCGCCAGGGTCAATCTCGCGGGTATAGCGGCGCAGTTGCACTGCCTCGCGACGGCTCAGCACGCTCATGATCACCGTGACGCACTTGCCCGAGAAGGCGCCATAGCCACGGCTAATCGTTGCCGTGCGGTTGAGATGCTTGACGATAAACTCCTCGACCTTAAGGGGCTCGGAGCAAATGATCGTGCAGACCTTACGCAGGTGAATGCTCTCGATAGCCTTGTCGACCACAAGCGTCTTGGCAAACAGGCCGAGCACGCAGTACAGACCGACGCGCGGGCCATACAGGAAAGCCGCGATGGTCACGATGCCGATATCGACCAGCAACAGGGCACGGCCGATCTCGAGCGTCGTGCGGCGCTTGAGGATCATGGCAAGGATGTCGGTGCCGCCCGTCGAGGCGCCAATGTCAAAGACAATGGCACTGCCCAGCGCCGGCAAGATGACGGCAAAACACAGGTCGAGCCACATATCGCCCGTCATCGAAACATCCGACGGAATGAAGAGCTCAAACAGCGAGACGTAGGCCGAAAGCGCAAACGAGGCGAAGACGCTCCACAGGATTGCCTTGCGTTCCAAAAAGATAAAGCCCAAGACGACGAGAACCGCGTTGATAATCCACATAAAGACACCGACGGGCAGGGTCGGGAACAGCGTGGACAGAATGACCGACACGCCCGAGGTGCCGCCGAAGGCAAAGTGATTGGGGGTTTTAAAGGCCACGATGGCGAACGCCGTGAGGATCAGGCCCAGATTGAGCTCGGCAAAAAAGCGCGGAAAGCCTGGCTCCTGGCTGCGCTTGCGGCCGGCGCGCTCGCCGCGCTCGATATCGGTGCGATCGACCACGCGCTCCATCGGCACCACGGGAGGACGATGTAGCTCCTCGACAGCTCGCGATGCCGCCTCTGCCGCGGCGGCCTCAATCGCCCATGCCTTGCTTTCTGTTTCGCGCTCGTCAGCCATTACGGCAACCCCTCGTTAACAATTTGGAAACAATGCGCCCATTAGGGTAACGCGGAACGCGACGATTGCAACCCCTAGTTAGACGAGTGGTATGCCTACATCGGGGGCATACAAATAACGGCCGGCCGCACATACATCCGTGCGACCGGCCGTTTGACGTTTTCGCAGATAAAATCTGCCAAAATAAACATCCCTTTTTGGTAGGTTACTCGTGCTGGTTGGTGCGGTGCTCGTACTCCTCGGGGGTGATAACATCCTCGATGCGCAGGTTGACGCCTGCCACCTCAAGGCCGGTCATCGCAGCCAGACGCTCGGTCACGCGCGCCTTAACGTCGTCGAAAATCGCGGGCGCATAGGCGCCGTACTCGATAATGACGGAAATGTTAACGACCACGCGGTTGTCATCGGTGACCTCGACTGTCACGCCCTTGGTCAGATTCTCGGCACCAAACTGCTCCTGCACAAAGTGCATGAGGTTGCCCTTCATGCCCAGGACGTGCGGTACCTCGCGGGTGGCCATGGCGACGATCTTCTCGATCACACCGTTGGAATAGGTCAGCGAGTCCTCGGACTCGTCCGCTTCCTCGTCGTCCTCATCAGCATCGGACTCGGCCTCGACGAGCGCCTCATCCTCGAGCGTCACATCCTCGGCCTCGGCGGTGACGGTCTCGTCTGCCTCGAGCTCGGTATCGGCTACATCGACCTTCGTATTAAAAGCCATGGTTCCTCCTTATGCCTGCCGCGGATGCGACAGTCGAATACATATTAGCGACCGCTAAACAGACGACCGAAGAAGTTGACGATCCCGTTCTCGCCGTCACGAATCTGGCCAATCACTGCGCCGATCAGCACGAAGAATGCAATGACGAGCGTGTCCCACAGGCCCAACGTGAGCACCAACACGGCGAGCACAAAACCAGCGACGGCTCCGAGCGTGGTATTGGGATGACGGACGGCATAGCTCCAGATAGCCGCCCCCGTACCCTTGATGAGACCCATAGCCTCGTCAAAATCCGCGGCTGCTGCGTCTTGCAACTCGGTTGCCTCTGCTTTGGAATCAACAGGTTCGCTCGCCGGCGTGGCGCTCTGGTCAATCGTCAGGCGCGGCGTACGAGCGGTCTTATCTTGATTGGTATCACTCACCGGAAACCTCCACGGTCTGGACGGTAGTCTTGGACGGCAAAAAACGGACGCGCGTGGTCGTACCCGGCGTGCCGAGCATGGTGTCGCAAGCTTCCTCGATGCGCTGCTGCATCGCGGTAGCCAGAGATGCCACGTCCTTATCGTCAAGCGCGATAGCCTCGACCTTAAATCGGACGTGCGAATCGTCGGGGCCTTGGACGCGGGCCTCGACATGCTCGACCATCACGCGGTCGTCGCGCTCGGCAGCAGCCCTGGCACACGAAGAAAGCGCCGCAAGGGTAACCTCGATATTGCGCTCCCCCGCCGGATGCACGCAGGACGGCTCGCGACGAGCAAACATCAGGCGGAAAAAGCTTACCAGCACGCCGATCGCCACAACTCCGCCGCATGCCGTCACGACAATGCGCGGCATGGGGTCGCGCATCAGCAGCATAAAGCGATACGTATACGGCCCCCAAAACTGGCAGACAAGCGTACCCAGCGCCACGATGGCGGCGGCAAGATACACAATCGCTAGGGCTCGTTTGAGTACGCGCACGCGGCGCTCCCTTCAAATCTCGGCTCTCGAAATGCAAAACGGTTCGCATCATTATAAAAGAGCCGGGTCCGGTGCTCTACGCACGCGGATCCGGCTCATCTATTCCACGAGGCTTGCATGCTCGCTTCATTATGCCCAGATATGCACGGCTTAACCCGTGCGGGCGCTACTCCTCCTCGAGGGCAGCGATGACCTCGTCGGTCATGTCCATGGTGCTGTAAACATCCTGGACGTCGTCGAGCTCCTCAAGACGGTCGATGAGGCGCTGAACCTTCTTGGCGTCGGTGCCGGAGACCTCGGTCGGGGTGGTCGGGACCATGGTGGTCTCGGAGCCCTTGACCTGGACGCCCTGCTCCTCGAGCGCCTTGGAGACAGCCATAACGTCGTTGGCAGCAGTCCAGACGATCCACTCCTCGCCGGCGTCCTCGTAGTCCTCGCCACCGGCCTCGGCGATGGCCATCATGAACTCATCCTCGTCACCGGCAGCACCGTTGGCGATCATGGTCTCCTTCTTGGCGTTCTCGTCCAGGATCTCCTTGGCGACGACGATCTGGCCCTTACGCTCAAACTGGAAGGCGACGGAGCCGGAGGTGCCCAGGTTGCCACCAGCGTGGGAGAAGGCGGAACGGACATCAGCGGCGGTACGGTTGCGGTTGTCGGTCAGGCAGTCGACGTAGACGGCGACACCGGCGGGACCATAGCCCTCGTACACGATGTTCTCGTAGACGGCGGCATCGGCACCCGAACCAAAAGCCTTGTCGATAGCGGACTTGATCTTGTCCTTAGGCATGGACTGAGCCTTGGCCTTGGCAACGGCAGCGGCGAGGCTGGCGTTGTTCTCGGGCAGCGGGTCGCCGCCGAGACGGGCAGCAACGGTGATGTTGCGGCTCAGCTTGGAGAAGAGGGCGGAACGCTTGGCGTCTTGCGCGCCCTTACGATGCTTGGTTGTGGCCCACTTAGAGTGTCCGGACATACGTGTCTCCTATCGGTTTCGACCTAAAGCCCAGCGCAGATGCTCGGGCAATATAAACAAACGTCGTTATGATATACCTACTGGCCTGCGAGATAAACCCCAAAATGAAGGCGTCGTAATGATGACCCCTTTGGTGCAAAGAAACCTGACCCCCAATGCACCAAGTTAGAACCAGAGGAAGTCGCTGCGGGTGACGGTGGCGCCGATGGCGAAGGGCATGCAGGCGATGACCGGATACAGGTAGCGCATGTAGGTCGATCCGTTACACGGACCAATCAGGCACACGGCAAGCACGCCCAACAGCGGCACCCAGATCGCCAGCGCACGCCATGAATGACGACGCAGCAGGTAGACCACCACGGCGATCATGATCCACACATAGGTGGCCGAGCTCATGGTGAGCGAAATAAACGGGATGCGCTGCACCGCTACACGGTACAGATTGATCAGGTGGTCGCACCAGCGCACAACCTTGCTATCGACCGGATGGAAGTCGAAGTACTTGAGATTATCGGGGCGTGCCATAATCTCGGCACTACGCGCCGTGCTGTAGACCCAGGCATCGCGCGCGCTCGGATAAAAATAACCATAGTAGTTATTGATAAGCGCCGAAATATAGCACTCGGGATCCTTCTTAAACATCTGAGCCCATACCTCAAAATAGGCATCGATGTCCTCCTGCGAGGCGTACTCGTTAAAGCAGTTCTTGACGGCATCGGACTTGTCGGGGTTGTAGCGGCGGCCCAGGTTCTCGTACTTGAGTACGCGATCGATCACGGCACGCTCTTCGTCGGTCACCGAACCGTCGCAAGGAGCCTCCACGATGGTGCCGTCCTCCTTAACCGTGGGGTTGACGCCCGAGTTGAGGCCGTCGTGCTTTTGGACGAAACGAGCCGTCTGCTGGAACGGAATCGAGAGGATTTCGCGCTTGGAACCAGGCGTGATATCGTGCGCCGGCATAAAGACCTTGGTGAAGTACATATTAGAGGCAAGGCAGAGCGCGAGCACCGCAAGAACGCCAACCCAGCGGAAACGCGGGATGGCGCCCGAAGGCGCAGCACCAGTCTGCTTGGCTGCACGACGAGCCACATGCACGTCCCATACGCAAAACGCCGCCGCGATTACGCATGCCGCCAGGGGAAACACCAGGCCGCCGTTGCGCAGAAACGTGGAACCCATGGCGCCCAGAGCGAGCAGCAGCCAGTCGTGGCGCGCAAAGAGCACGGGGGCTTTCTCGCCCGCTCGCTCGACATTGGCATCACGACGGGGCAAGCCACATGCCACGAGCTTGACGGTCTGTACCAGCAGCACCAAGAACGCGTCGGCAAAGAGCACGTCTTTGGTAAGCAGGGCCGCGTAGTTGGAGAACATGGGCATAAACACAAAGAACAGCAAGATCACGCCGCGGACCGGCAGGCTCACGCCCAGCTTGCGCAGCGACGAGATGGAATAGGCCATGCAGGCGGCCGTGATGACGAACTGAGCACAGGTGTAGATGGCAAGACCTGCGTTGGCGCTGTTGAACAGTGAAAGTCCCAGCTGGACGCACGAGCCGATAATGGCCGTGTGCACTACGGGATGATGCCCGTTGAGCAACACATTAGGATTGAGCAGACGCAAGTAGTCGCTCGTGCCGTTGGGATAGTTGAACCACTGGCGAATCTGCGCGCCCGTATCTCCCATAAAAAGGCCAGGCAGCGAAGCGATGAGCGTGGGCGCCCAGGCGATCATAAGCACCAGGAAGGGCCCGGCAAAGGGATGGACCGAGAGCACGGCGTGAGTCACACGCCATACGCGGCCAAAGTGCGCCTCGGAAAACGGAATGCGCCGAGAGCTCAGCCAATCTAGACACTCAAAGGCAAGGTAGAAGGCAACGACCGCCAAGAGCATCCAGCCCGCGCCGCCAATCCAGGCGCAGATGATGCGGGCTTTGTCGCCAAGGACAATCTCGGCCGAGTCGGTGAGATCGTAGCTGCGGCCGAACACCATGCAGATGGCGAAGAACAGCGACGGCAGAATGATCGATGGACGCCAGGTGTCGCCACGGCCAAAGAACACGTAGCGAAACGGCAAGGTGAGCAGGCAGGCAAGTGCAAGCAGCATGACCGCGTCGGTATGGCCGGCAAACGAGAGGAGCACCTCGTAGCACACGTACAGCATGCCCGAGGCTTTGGGGTCAATCGCCAAGACTGCGTTGCTCGACACCGGGGAGGGATCGATGGAAAACGCCGTGGTCGCCAACAGCGCGAGCAAAAATGCGATGAGCGTCTGCTTGGCGGGGTAGCGCTTAAACCAGACGATGCGGGCAGCGTCGCGCGCAGCCGTTGTGGAGAGATCGGAATCCTTCACAGTCCAAAGAGCCTTTCTAGAAACCTGCAAAAAAGGGACAGGTTTATTTTGGCAGGTTTTATCTGGGGAAACGTTACGGTTCTGTCATCGTTGCCCAGCAAACCACCACAAAGGTGCCTGTCCCCTTTGTGGTGGTTAGGCGTCGAGGTAGATGCGCTGGGGTTGGTTGCGACGACGAGCAAAGATGATGAGCGCCAGGCCCGCGATTACGAGCGGCAGGCTCAGCAACTGGCCCATGGTGATAACGCCACCCAGCAGATAACCCAGCTGGGCATCGGGCACGCGCACAAACTCAATGAGGAAGCGGACGATGCCGTAGCCCATCACAAAGACGCCCATAAACGTACCCTGGGGCAGCAGCGGTTTTTTGCGACTGAGCACCTGCAGGATGCAAAAGAGCACGATGCCCTCAAGAAACGCCTCGTAGAGCTGGGAGGGATGGCGCGGCATATCGCCCGCGGTGCCGCCAAAGACCACACCCCAGGGCAGATCGGTCGGCTTACCCCACAGCTCACCGTTCACGAAGTTGGCGCAACGCCCCAGGCACAGCGCCAGAGGAGCACCGATAACGGCAAGGTCGGCGATGGTCCAGGCGTCGAGCTTATACATGCGGCACACGATAATGCCGCCCAAGATGCCGCCGACCAGGCCACCGTGGAAGCTCATGCCGCCCTCGTTGGTGGCAAAGATCTCGAGCGGGTGGGCCCAATAGTAGCCATCACCGTAAAAGACGACGTAGAACAGGCGCGCGCCGATAATAAGGCCAAAGACCGCACCGACCACGACG
>CAJLLB010000044.1 GCA_905207425.1 uncultured Collinsella sp. | reverse complement strand
ATTTTGCGTTTTGGGCGCGGTGGACGCTACACGCGCGTCGCATCCTTGGGGCTCATGGTCATGCTCTGGAAGCGATTCTCCATAAAGTCATTATCGAAGTACTTGCCGTAGAACTGCGCAACGGGAATATCCGGTTCCGTGCCGTTGACGCGCTGATACCAATAATCGAGCGACTGCAGCGTCATAACGCCATCGACCAGCATAATGATGGTAAAGATGACGGTGGCCGAGTAGCGGCTCTTCCACGGAATCATGTTGATGAGCTTGAGTAGCCTCGGCAGCAGCAGCTTGATCCAGATGAGGCCACCCAGACCCCACAGGTACGTCCGCCGGTAAGGACGGCGAGCGGATCGGGCATGCCAAAGAGCTTCATATGCGAGTAGCTCCACGAGACCACGCCAAACGAGGTTTGCATAAACCAGCCCACGAACACCTCAAAGCTTGCGCCGAGCAGCGCGCTCACCAAAAAGATAATGATGGGGTTCTTTTTGTAGAAGCGGTTGAGCACCATGGTCATGAGTACGGCGCCAAATCCGTAGATGGGGCTGAAGGGACCAAACAGCATGCCGGCGCGGTTCTGGTAGACGCCCGGGTCGTCGACCGTCATGTGCCAGATGTCCTCGGCGATCAGGCCGAGTATGCAGCAGACAAAGAATACCCAGAACAGGTTGAAGTAGTTGAGTTTGATGTAGCCTTCGCCGGTTTCATCGCGCCCGAGCATGCCCTCGGCGGCGGCGTCGCGGTCGAGCATCTCCTGCAGGCGGCGCTGCAGCTCGCGCTCCTGGCGTAGCGTGGGGTCGACGGTGGCCGAAAGCGCGACGAGGATGCCGAGCTGGATGGCAGGGCGAAGCAAGAAGGGCCCGATGCCCTGGAGCATCACGTCAACCAAAAGCTCGACGACGGTAAACGCGATAAGGATATAGGACAGACGGGCGGCATTGCGGCGCTGGTTCTTGATGAGGTCTAGGCCAAAGATGATCAAGATGACGGCACTGGCAGCCGAGAGCATGATGCCGGCGACGATAAGGCCAACCGCGACCAGGGTGTTATCACCGAGCTTGGCGGCGGCGTTGCCGTTGATGAGCGCGGTGATGACCTGCCACATAAAGGCGCCGACCGAGGGGAGCGTGCCCACGCCGGACAGGATGCACAGGACGGCGTACACCTTAATGATGAGGGGGATCTTCTTGACCTCCGTGGCGCTGGGGACGCTGGGGTCGAGTTCGTTTCGATCCATACATAACCTTTCTCGTTTTGCTGTAGGTACAAGGATACGCCGCCGACCTGCCAAAAGACAGGACGAACGTCCCAATTGCAACAATGCAAGCCCCAACGGCGGGCGAGACGCGTCGCAACGGAAGTATGCGGGATCGTCGGCCCCGAGGCGGTTGCCCGATAAAATGTTTGGCCGCAAAACGGATTATAAGCTCGGTGGGCTTTTAAAAAGCGCTGTTCATGCGCGGGAGTGCTTGTCTTGCCGTGCGTATAATAGGGCAGGTAACGCCAAATAACGAGGCTCTGAGGGGATGCCATGTCTCAAGAAACCATCCGCGCGGCCGAGCGCGCCGCGGGACAGGTGAAGACCATGTCGACGTATGATCCGGACTCCGACCAGCTGCATGAGGAATGCGGCATTTTTGGTGTGTGGGCGCCCGATCGCGACGTGGCTCGACTGACGTACTTTGGTCTGCGCGCGCTACAGCATCGCGGCCAGGAATCGGCGGGAATCGCCGTGGGTGATGGCGGCACGGTTATGGTTCGCAAGGACCTGGGACTGCTCGACCGCGTGTTCTCCAACGCCGACCTGTCGACGCTCTCCGGTCAGCTGGCCGTGGGCCACGTGCGCTATGGCACCGCCGGCGCCAAGAGCTGGGAAGCCTCGCAGCCGCATCTTTCTACTATCAACAGCGTCATTATCGCGCTTGCTCACAACGGCACTCTGGTCAACACCGACGAGCTGCGCCGCCAGCTGATCGAGCTGGGCGTGCCGTTCCTCTCCAATTCGGATTCCGAGGTCGCGACCAAGCTCATTGGCTACTTTACTCAGCGTACAGGCCATCTGCGTGAGGGCATTCGCAAGACCATGGAGCTCGTGCGCGGCGGCTACGCCATGACGCTCATCAACGAGCAGGCGCTCTACGCTTTCCGCGATCCGCACGGCATTCGCCCGCTCGTGCTGGGCAAGCTGGTAGACGAGGGCCTGGACCAGGCCGATGCCGCATCCGTTTCGCAGCTGCCGTCGCAGGACGGCGCCGCTACGGTCGACTCCGCCGTCCGTGTCACGCGCGCCGGCGGCTGGGTCGTTGCTTCCGAGACCTGCGCACTCGACATCGTGGGTGCCGAGTACGTCCGTGACGTCCGTCCCGGCGAGATCTTGCGCATCAGCGCCGAGGGTCTGGTATCCGAGCAGGGCGTGCCTGCAGCCGAAGAGCCCGCCAACTGCATCTTTGAGCAGGTCTACTTCGCCCGCCCCGACTCCATCATGAACGGCAAGAGCGTCTATGCCTGCCGTTACGACATGGGCCGTCAGCTGGCACACGAGGAGCCCGTCGAGGCCGACCTGGTCATCGGCGTGCCCGACTCCGGCCTGCCGCCCGCGGAGGGGTATTCGCACGAGAGCGGTATTCCCTTTGGCGAGGGCCTCATCAAGAACCGCTACGTGGGCCGTACGTTTATCGAGCCTACGCAGGAGTTGCGCGCCATGGGCGTGCGTATGAAACTCAACCCGCTGCGCGACAACATCGAGGGCAAGCGCCTGGTCGTCATCGACGACTCCATCGTGCGCGGCACCACCATGGTGCAGCTCGTCAAGATGCTGCGCAACGCTGGTGCCAAGGAGATTCACATCCGCATCAACTCGCCCGAGGTCATCTGGCCGTGCTTCTACGGCATCGATACCGACGTGCAGTCGCAGCTTATCAGCGCCAACAAGACGGTCGACGAGATTTGCGAGTACATCGGCGCCGATTCGCTGGCCTTCCTTTCGGTCGAGGGCCTGCTGAAGGTCATGCCCAAGGGCGGCTACTGCGATGCGTGCTTTACCGGCCGCTACCCCGTGGCGATTCCCGAGAGCTTTGGCCGCGATAAGTTTATGGAGGGCTTTAAGCCCCGCAACCTGGATAAGCCGCTGCACTTTGACGACGACGCCGTGGTCGAGAAATACGACGACCGCAGCTGGGAAGAGGAGCACGGCGAGGCCTAAAGCCTGCCATGTAGGGACAGGTTTATTCTGGTAGGTTTTACCTGCTGTTTTGTTGATTGAGCGGCGCGCGTTGTTATGGCGCGCGCCGAAATGAACGCAACTATGAGTACCGTTTGGCGCCTGCGCGGCGCCACGGTAGTGGGAGAGGAAGGCTCAGATGAGCGACAGCAAGCATGTGACGTATGAGGATGCCGGCGTCGATACCGCCGAGGGCGGCCGCGCCGTCGACGCGATTAAGCAGATGGTCAAGGACACCAATCGCCCCGAGGTTATCGGCGGCATCGGCGGTTTTGGTGGCTTATTCTCGGCCGCCGCGCTTAAGGATATGGAAGACCCGATTCTGATCAGCGGTACCGACGGCGTGGGCACCAAACTCGTGCTCGCCCAGATCATGGACCGTCACGAGACGGTGGGCCAGGACCTGGTCGCCATGTGCGTCAACGACATTTTGGCTTCGGGCGCCGAGCCGCTGTTCTTCCTGGATTACGTTGCCATCGGCCACATTGAGGCCGAGCACATGGCAAAGATCATCAAGGGTGTGGCCGACGGCTGCAAGCTCGCGGGCTGCGCGCTCGTGGGCGGCGAGATGGCCGAGCACCCCGGCGTTATGGCTCCCGCCGACTACGACCTCGCCGGCTTTACCGTGGGCGTCGTCGACCGCCCCAAGATGCTCGACCCCGCGAACGTCCGCCCCGGCGACGTGATTCTGGGCCTGCCCTCCACCGGCGTGCATTCCAACGGCTACTCGCTCGTGCGCAAGGTCATTGGCGTCGACGGCATTAAGCCGGGTACGCCCGAGGCCGCCGCTAAGGCCGAGGAGCTGAGCCGTCCGCTCGAGGAGCTCGGTGGCGCTTCGCTGGCTGACGCCCTGCTGGCCCCCACGCGAATTTATGTGAAGCCGATTCTTGAGCTGCTGCGCGGCGGCGCCAACGTGCATGCTATTGCCCACATCACCGGCGGCGGTATTACCGAGAACCTCAACCGCGCGCTTGCCGACGACGTCGACGCCGTGGTCACCCGCAACGGCGCCGAGATGGGTTGGGACGTTCCGCCCGTCATCACCTATGTGTCGCGCCAGGCCGAGCTCGCGCCCAACGAGGCGTGCAAGACCTTCAACATGGGCGTTGGCCTGTGCCTGATCGTCGCCCCCGAGGACGAGGCCGCGGTGACCGAGGCTCTGGTCGCGCTGGGCGAGAAGCCGTTCCGCGTGGGCGAGTGCGTCGAGGGTTCCGGTAAGGTCGTGTACCCCGATGAGCGCTAACGAGCAGATGGTTGCCGCCGAGGGCCTGGACTTTGTGCCCTACACCCGTCCGACCGGCACCGATACGGCCGAGCCGCTCAAGATCGGTGTGCTCATCAGCGGTTCGGGTACCAACCTGCAGGCGCTGATCGATCTGATCGCCGCCGGCAAGCTCAACGCTTCGATTGAGCTTGTGGTGTCGAGCCGTCCCTCGGCTAAGGGTTTGCAGCGCGCTGAGCGCGCGGGCATCCAGACACTCACGCTGTCCAAGGATGTCTATGCCGACCCTATTGCCGCCGACGAGATCATCGCGCACGAGCTTCTCGAGCGCGGCTGCGAGTATGTGGTCATGGCCGGCTACATGCGCATGGTGCACACGCCGCTGCTGGCGGCGTTTCCCAACCGCGTGGTCAACTTGCATCCGGCGCTGCTGCCGAGCTTTACCGGTGCGCATGCGATTGACGACGCCTTTGCGCGCGGCGTCAAGGTAACTGGCGTGACCGTGCATTTTGCCAACGAGATCTACGACAACGGTCCCATCATCGCCCAGCGTGCGCTGGCTGTTGAGGAGGGCTGGGATGTCGACACGCTCGAGGAGCACATCCACGCGATTGAGCACGTGCTGTATCCCGAAGTCGTGCAAATGCTCGCCGACGGCCGCGTCCACGTGCTGGAGAGCGGCAAGGTCGCAATTGACGCGCCTCGCGGCTAGCGGCACACAGTACAATTTAGCCGAGTAGTCAGGGTGGTCATTGGCGCCAAGGCGCGCGTGGCCACCTTTTGTTTTGGGTAGTCATCGGGGACGGTCTTTAACGACTAGTCATTCAAGAACGCCTCCGATGACTAGGTGAGAGAGGTGAGCGCATGGCGGATAACGAAGCGCTGTTTACGCCTGAGTTGGTGTTTTTTGATTGGGAGTGTGCAACGCCGGATGAGGTGTTTGCGGGGCTCGAGGGCGAGCTTGCACCACGTGGCTACATTGCGTCCGGTTGGCTCGACGCCGTTCGCACGCGCGAGGATGCCTATCCCACGGGTCTTGCCATGCCGGCGGCAAACATTGCCATTCCGCATACCGATCCGGGGTTTGTGGCCAAGCCCTATATCGCGGTGGTGAAGCCCGCCGCGCCCGTGACATTTAACGCTATGGCTGGCATGGGCGCTCCGGTGCCGGCGCAGATCGTCATCAATCTGGGCATCGCCGAGCCGGGCGGCCAGGTCGAGGCCCTGCAGGCGCTCATGAATATCTTTATGGACGCCGATGCCGCAGCCGACGTGCTCGGCCAGACCACGCCCCAGGGCATGGTCGACGCCATCCGCCGCCACTTCTAAGGTGGGGCTGAGTCGGCACTTGGGGACTGTCCCTAACTGCCGGCTGCCAGAGCTGTCCCCTTTGCACCAAAATGGTGCAGATTAACCTGTCCCCAATGCACCAAGCGTGCCGCGGGGGCTGCGTTGTGACACAATGGCGTTTGTTCGATTCGTTATGCGAAAGGCCAACTATGGCAAATAAGAAAAAGAACTCCGAGGCCGTGCCGACGCCCGAGCAGCAGGCCCGCGCTGCCTCCAGCTCTCGCAAGAAGCAGCGCAAGACGTACGTGTCTAAGACCGTCAAGATCGTCCTGGTGGTCATCGGCGTGCTGGCGATGCTGCTTTCCGTCTCGGCGATGGCGTGCTCCGGCCTTATGTCGCAGGCCGAGGACACCTCGGGCTACAAGCTGACCGGCGGTGTCGCTGCTACTATCAACGGCACCAACCTTACCGAGGACACCGTGACCAAGCAGATCATGAGCATGCGCACGTCCTACGGCTACACCAAGGACAAGGACTGGGCGCAGTATCTGGTCGACAACGACCTCACGCCCAAGAAGTACCGCAAGCAACTCATCGACTCCTACACGCAGCAGATTCTGCTTCAACAGGCACAGAAGGAAAACGGCGTTACGGTGTCGGACGAGGAGGTCGAGAAGGCTTGGAAGGACGCGTGCAAGAGCGCGGGCGGTGCCAAGGCCTTTAAGAAGACCCTCAAGACCTACGGTTATACCGAGGACACCTACAAGGATTCGCTCAAGGAGAGCCTGGCGCAGCAGAAACTCAAGGATGCCGTCGCGCCCACGAGCAAGCCCAAGGACAGCGAGATCGTCGATTACATCAACGAAAACCTGTCCAGCTACAACGACGCCCGCCGCTCGTCGAACATTCTGATCAAGGTTGATTCCGACGCCTCCGACGAGGACAAGGCTGCCGCCAAGGCCAAGGCGCAGGAGTGCCTGGACAAGATCAACTCCGGTGAGCTGAGCTTTGAGGACGCCGTGGAGCAGTATTCCGACGACACCGGCTCCAAGGAGAAGAAGGGCGATGTGGGTTGGGATAAGCTCACTACCTTCGTCGACAGCTACCAGACGGCGCTCGAGGGACTCAACAAGGGCGACGTGAGCGAAGTCGTCGAGTCGACGTACGGCTACCACGTCATCAAGTGCACCGACTACTTCCATGTCGATAATCAGGTTGATGACATCAACCAGGTGCCCAAGGCCATCAAGAAGTACGTCTCCAACGTGGTGAAGACGCAGGCGGCCAGCACCGCGTACAGCGAGTGGCTGGAGCAGTACAAGAAGGATGCCGACATCACCGTTAATCCCATGCCCAAAGACGCGCCATACAACGTCAGCCTGAAGGGCGTCACCAAGAGTTCGACCGACGATTCGTCGACGACTGAGTAATCATGGGGCGGTGCTCGCGCGAGTGCCGCCCACGCTATTGAGGAGGATTTGCAGATGACCAACGAAGAGCTGCAGAAGGAAATGATTGCGGCCATGAAGGCCAAGGACAAGGTTCGCCTGTCCATCATTCGCCAGGTTAAGGCCGAGGTGAAGAATATCGAGGTTAACGAGCGCCGCGATGTGACCGAGGAAGACGTCAACAGCATGATCAAGCGTCTGATTAAGCAGACGAGCGAGACGCTGGAGATGTCCATCAAGGCCGGCACCGACCAGGAGCGTACCGACAACCTGACCGAGCAGGTCAAGATTCTGGAAAGCCTGCTGCCCGCGCAGGTTTCGGGCGAGGAGCTCGAGGCCCTGATCGAGCAGGTCATCGCCGAGCTGGGCGCCACGTCCAAGAAGCAGATGGGCCAGGTTATGGGTGCACTCGGCAAGGCCACCGGCGGCAACTTCGATAAGCCGGCCGCGGCAAAGATCGTCGGCGCAAAGCTGGCTTAAGGGCTGGCCGACACATAGCCGATGCTGAGGGGCGTGACCATTGCGGTCGCGCCCTTTTTTGTTGGCCGATGAAGGGCGCCTCCCCTGGCTGGTCATTGGGTGCTCATTGGGGACAGACTTAAATGAGTGCCCAATGAGCAGGCACTCATTTAAGTCTGTCCCCAATGAGTGGGTTAAAGGTTGCGGGTTCTTTACGGGAATGTAGTGTGGGCTGCGGAAACGCGGTTCTTTCCGTACAATAGTTCAACTCGTGTAAACGCAGGGAAGGGACATTCATGGCAGACATGATCGAGATCAAGCATCTCAACAAGTACTTTGGCGACCTGCATGTGCTCAAAGATATCAATCTCACCGTCAAGCGCGGCGAGAAGCTCGTAATGATCGGGCCTTCCGGCTCGGGTAAGTCGACGCTCATCCGTTGCGTCGATTATCTGGAGGAGCCCACGTCGGGCGAGGTCGTCATCGACGGTACGCCGCTCACCAAAAAGAATCACCTGGAGATGGCTCGCAAGTACAGCTCCATGGTGTTTCAGCAGTTCAACCTGTATCCCAACATGACGGTGCTGGGCAACCTGACGCTCGCACCCATCAAGCTGCAAAAGAAGAGCAAGGAGGAGGCGACCGAGATCGCCATTGCCGCGCTCAAGCGCGTCGGCATGGCGCATAAGGCCGGCGAGTATCCGCAGAATCTCTCGGGCGGTCAGCAGCAGCGCATCGCCATCGCCCGTGCCCTGTGCACCAAGCAGCCCATCATCCTGTTTGACGAGCCGACCTCGGCGCTCGACCCCGAGATGGTCCAGGAAGTCTTGGACGTTATGATTGAGCTCGCGCAGGAGGACATCACCATGATCTGCGTGACGCACGAGATGGGCTTTGCGCGCCAGGTGGCCGACCGCGTCATCTTTATGGAGGACGGCCGCATCCTGGAGGAGGGCACGCCCGAGCACTTCTTCGATAACCCCGAGAACCCGCGCTGCCGCGAGTTCCTGTCCAAGATTCTGCACTAGGTGCGGTGATGGACATGACGGATATGACGAGGGCGGCCGTGTCGCGCCGTCACTTTTTGCAGCTGGCGGGCGCCGGCATGCTTGCGCTGACGGGGACCGCGCTTGCCGGTTGCGGCAACTCCACCAGCAGCGAGGGCTCCGACAAGGGGTCCAAGCTTGCGGCCATCAAGTCGCGTGGCCATCTGAATGCCGGCGTTAAGAAGGACGTTCCCGGCTATGGCTATTACGACACCGCCAAGGGCCGCTTTGAGGGCATGGAAGTTGATTTGTGCTACCAGATCGCTGCTGCCGTCTTTGGCGTGAGTTACAAGGAGGCCCGCGCCCAGGAGCTTGTCGAGTTTACCGATGTAACGCCCAAGACGCGCGGCCCGCTGATCGATAACGGCCAGCTTGACGTGGTCGCGGCGACCTACACCATCACCGACGAGCGCAAGAAGAGCTGGGATTTCTCGACGCCGTACCGCACCGACTACGTGGGACTCATGGTCAAGAAGCGTTCGGGCTTTACCTCGATTGAGGACCTGGACGGCAAGGTCATCGGCGTGAGCCAGGGTGCTACCACGCAGGGCCTGATCGAGCAGATGATCAAGGACAACGGCTTTAGCTGCAAGCCCGAGTTTAGGGCCTTTAGCGGCTACCCCATCATCAAGAGTTCGCTCGACGCCGGCAATATCGATGTCTTTGCCATGGACCGCTCCACGCTGGCCGGTTACATGAACGAGACCGTTGAGCTGCTGCAGCCCGAGGTCAAGTTTGGCGAGCAGGGCTACGGCGTGGCGACCAAGAAGGGCTGCGACCTTTCGGCCGTGGTCGATCAGGTGATTTGCGATCGCCTGGCCGACGGTTGGCTCGACCAAGAGGTCAAGACCTGGGGTCTTGTATAGGCGCATCGTCCAAGGAAGGAATCGAATGCTCGAAGGATTATTTGACGCCGACCGTTGGTCGACGACATTTCAAAACATGGGGCCCTTCTGGGAGGGCTTTGGTGTGACGCTACAGGTGGTCGTTGCCGGTCTGCTGCTGTCGCTGGTGCTGGGCACGCTGCTGGGCGTGTTCTCAACCACTCGTTCACGCGTGCTGCGCACCATAAGCCGCGTGTACGTGGAGTTTTACCAGAACACCCCGTTGCCCGTGCAGGTGCTCTTTATGTACATGGCCGGTCCGCAGTTTTTGCAGGCCATAACCGGTGCCGACCAGCCGGTGCGCATCGCGCCGTTCGTGCTGGGCTTCTTGGGTGTGGGCCTGTATCACGCGGCCTACATTTCGGAGGTCATCCGCACTGGTATCGAGGCGGTTCCGCGCGGTCAGATGGAAGCGGCCCAGAGCCAGGGCTTCACCCGTGCGCAGGCGTATTGGTACATCGTGCTGCCCCAGACATTCAAGATCATTCTGCCGCCGCTGTGTAACCAGGCGCTCAACTTGGTCAAGAACACGTCGGTGCTGGCACTTGTGGCCGGCGGCGACCTTATGTACCGTTCCGACAACTTTGTGAGTCTGTACGGTTACCTGCAGGGATACATCGTCTGCTGCCTTATGTACTTTATCATCTGCTTTCCGCTCGCCATGCTGGTGCAGTGGCTCGAGCGCCGCTCCAAGGAGCGTCCGCGCGGCGTGAGCCTGGCCGAGCTGGGGCTCGACAACGTAGAGGAGGCCTAGCGCATGGAAATCTTCAACGCGACCAACCTGCTCTACATTTGGGGCGGCTTTGTTAAGACGATCGAGATCTCGGCGCTGTCGATCTTTTTCTCGCTCATCTTTGGCACGGTGCTGGCGCTCGTTAAAAGCTACGCGCCCCGCCCGTTCCGTATTTTGGTGAGCGCCTATATCGAGTTGTTCCGCTGCACGCCAAACCTGCTGTGGATCCTGTTTATCTACTTTACGGTGCAGGGTTTGGACATTGTGATTTCGACCATCGCCTTTACGCTGTTTACCAGCGCTGTTATGGCCGAGATTGTGCGCGGCGGCCTCAACTCGATTCCGCGCGGCCAGTTTGAGGCAGCGCAGAGCCAAGGCTTTGGCTTCTTTGCCACCATGCGCTACATCATTCTGCCGCAGACGTTTAAGACGATCATTCCGGCGCTGTTTAGCCAGTGCACGACTGTCATCAAGGACAGCTCGTATCTTTCGGGCATTAACGTGGCCGAGCTCATGTACACGGCAAACGTCGTGATGGCCCACGCGATCGACCTGTCGCAGGTGCTTATGCTCTACGGCCTGGTGTTTGCGATGTACTTTGTGCTCAACTTTGGTATCTCGCTGCTGGTCCGAGCGTATCAGCGCCGCATCGTGGCAGCGTAGAATGTGACAAAGGGACTGTCCCTTTGTCACATAGAGAAAGGAATCGCGATGAGCGATCTGGAGAATAAGAAGAATCCTGTGGTCATTACCATCGCGCGCGACTTTGGCGCCGAGGGCCACGAGATTGGTCGCATGCTTGCCGACGAGTTGGGGATTCCGCTGTACGATAACGAGCTGCTGGTACGTGCGTCGCTGCGCGCGGGCGAGTCGCTCGATAAGATGGCCGCCTATGACGAACGTCTGGCCGTTGAGAACATGGCGTTTCTGCCCGACCGCTACGATGCGCGTTCGTACTCGGATAAGTTGTTCCAAAAGATGAGCCAGGTGATTTTGGATTTGGGCGAGACCGAGAGCTGCATTATCGAAGGCCGCCTGTCCGATTATCTGCTTCGCAACAACCCCAACCACATTGCCGTGTTGGTGACCGCTCCCTTTGAGGACCGCGTCGAGATCGTGCGCAAGAAGCGTGGCCTTAACAAAAAGAAGGGCGCCAAGCTGGTCAAACAGCAGCAGAAGGCGCGCGAGGCGTTCTATAAGCGCTACAGTGCCGGCAAATGGAAGATGACGAGCGGTAAGGATATCGTAGTCAACCGCGCCAAGCTGGGCCGCGAAGGCTGCAAGGACGTCATCGCCGCGGCCTACCGCTACAAGGTGGCCCAACTCGAAGGCTAACCGACCAAAACCACCACAAAGGGGACAGGCACCTTTGTGGTGGTGGGACGGCCGGCATAGAAAAAGTCCCCGCCGAGCGTGTGCTCGACAGGGACTTTGCCGTTTAATGGCTAGCGCTGAGGGTGATTACTCGCCCAGCAGGCTCTTGGTGATGGAAGCGGCGGCCTTCTTGCCAGCGCCCATCGCCAGAATGACCGTAGCGGCACCGGTGACGATGTCGCCGCCGGCCCAGATGCGGGGATCGGTGGTCTGGCCGGTCTCCTCGTCGGCGACGATGTAGCCCCACTTGTTGAGCTCCATCTTGCCGCCGATCTTCTTTGCGAAGGGGTTGGCGTTGGTGCCGATAGCCGAGATCGCGACGTCGCAGGGGATCTCCTCGATGGCGCCCTCGATGGGCACCGGGCGACGACGGCCGGACTCGTCGGGCTCGCCGAGCTCCATCTTCTGGACCTTGACGGCGCACACGGAGCCGTCTTCGCCAGCGACAAACTCGAGCGGGGAAACGAGCGGCAGAACCTCGACGCCCTCGGCCTTGGCGTGGTGCAGCTCGGCACGACGGCAGGGCACCTCGTCCTCGGTACGGCGGTAAGCGATGATGGCGTGCTCGGCGCCCAGACGCTTGGCGGTACGGACGGCGTCCATAGCCACGTTGCCGCCGCCAAAGACAACGACGTTCTTGCCGTGCTTGGTGGGGGTGTCGTACTCGGGGAACTTGTTGGCCTTCATCAGGTTCACGCGGGTGAGGTACTCGTTTGCGAAGAAGACGTTGGGCAGGTTCTCGCCGGGGACGTTGAGGAACTTGGGCAGGCCAGCGCCGGTCGCCACGTAGATGGCGTCGAAGCCCTGCTCGAACAGCTCCTCGGCCGTGGCCATGTTGCCCACGACGGAGTTGTACTCAAACTTGACGCCCATGTCCTCCAGGCCGTCAATCTCGCGCTTGACGACCGCCTTGGGCAGACGGAACTCGGGGATGCCGTAGACCAGCACGCCGCCGGCGAGGTGAAGCGCCTCGAACACGGTGACGTCATAGCCCTTCTTGGCAAGGTCGCCCGCGCAGGTCAGGCCGCTGGGGCCGGAGCCGATGACCGCGACCTTGTGGCCGTTGCTCTCCACCTTGTGGGGGACTTCCGCGCCGTGGGTGTCGCCGTGCTCGAGGTGGAAGTCGGCGACGTAGCGCTCCAGGCGGCCGATGGCCACGGGCTCGCCCTTCACGCCCCGGACGCACTTGCCCTCGCACTGGTTCTCCTGGGGGCACACCCGGCCGGAGATGGCGGGCAGGGCGTTGGCGTTGGACAGGATCTCATAGGCGGCAGCGATGTTCCCCTGGGCCACCTGATCCAAAAATTCCGGGATGGGGATGCCCACCGGGCAGCCAGACACGCAGGCCGGGTTCTTGCAGTGGATGCACCGCTTGGCCTCGTTCATGGCCTCCTCCAGGGTGTAGCCCCGGGCCACCTCCAGGAAGTTCTGGTTCCGGACCTGGGGGTCCTGCTCCGCCATGGGGGTCTTGGTCAGCTGCATGTTAGCCATTCATGGCACCTCCTCCCAGGCGGCACAGGTGGTCCTGCTTCCGCCGCGCCTCAAATTCCCGATA
>CAJLLB010000043.1 GCA_905207425.1 uncultured Collinsella sp. | reverse complement strand
GGCATTTTCATTAGCAGGGCGGGCTACCGTGATGTCGAGATTCCCCTTGCGCGTATCCAGGGCGGCACCGCCATAACCGCGCCCACGCGTCCGCTTTCCGACGGCGAGCCGTACTTTCGCCAGCTCACATTCGACGAATGGGACATCCAGTACGCTGAAGCCACGTTCATGGCAATGCCAGCGGACGAAGCAGCAAACGACCAGCCCGACACGCACGCTTTTACCGTGCAGGCTCATCTGCCGCAGGGCGGGCAGGCAACGTTGCATATCAATAAAGTGATGCCCGCTGCGGGCAGCTCACCCGAAACCGTCACGCAGATTGGCCAAGTCAAGGCCAGTGCAACGGGTGCGGATAATCTGGCGACGTTCACGCTCAAAGACAAGTTCCTCGATGCAGCGTCGAGCCTTCTGGAAGAAGGATGCAAGCTGCGCTTTGTCCTCGACTACCAAGGCAAAACCTACACGCTCTCCTCCCCCATGGCCGTTGTTACCGCGCCGGCGGCAAAGGCGGAATCCGGATCGACCACTATCGTCCCCACCACTATGGACCAAGAGATCACTCCGTTTGATTTCCCCGCAGCGTTTCCCGGCATCGGCGGCAATAAGTTCACGTGTTGGATGCCCACATTTCCGATTCTCTTCGATTTCTCGTTTGCTGGATACGTGCTGTTTGGCGGAGGATACAAACCAGCCAGCTATATGAACGATTCGGGCAACCCTGATCCGGAATACTGGAAGAAATCGCCGCGTGAGTCGGGCGCCAAGCAGGCAAACCGCTACCTCGACGAGATGGAGGGGAAGTGGAATCAGTACAAAAGTATGAGTGCCGGTTCGGGCACCGATCCAAGAAACACCAAGCTCCTTCGCCACCATTGCACGCCGCTGTTCACGATGGATATCGCCACACAGCTGTACGGCTCGCTCGCCTACGATTGGGTGGGCAAAACCTGGGGTAACAACAACGACCCCGCATACGGCAATATTAAGGCCCTCTTCCAGGTAAGAACCGACCTCAATTGGACCGAGCAGTTTACCCTAGGACCGGTGCCGTTTTTCCTAAACGTCAACCCCTGGGTGCTGGCGAAGCTGGCGCTCGCCGTGGGTGCCCACACGCACGGCAGCGGCGCGGCGTTTTTCAAAAACATTTCGCTCGACTATTCAAACACGTCGGGCTCGTTCACCATCCAGATCGGGCTTGCCGTCACCTTTGGCGCCGGCGTTGCAGGCGTCGCTTCGTCCGCCGTGCGCGGCGCCGCATCCCTCACGCTGTTCATTGGGTACGAGAAGGCAGATGGACACCAGCTTCCGCGACTGCGCGTAGGTGCAGACGTCGATGTCGATGTGATACTCCAGTTCGTGATGTTCAAGTGGACCACCAAGGCTTGGTCGGGGTCGTGGCCCACACTCCTCGATTCGTGGAATATGTCGGTGAACAACGGCGACCAGTATGCACTCCAGCGCTCTGAGCTCGCATTGGGTGGAGATACGCCCTATACACTAGATGCCTGCTTCGGCTCAGCCGGCAACGCCGAGGCGGGCGGCGTGCCGCAATTTATCGCATCGGCCACCATCGTCACCAACGCCGAGCTGCTCGCACGCGCCGAGGTTAAGGCCACTGCCGTAAACGTCGCTTCTGTCGTACGCGATTGGAATCAAGCGGTCACGCGTATTGAGCTCGAGGCGGATGCAGAGAGCGACGACACGGGACAGGTCGAACATTTCGTCCATGCACTGATGGAAAACGACGAAAACGCCGCGCCGATGTACGAGTACGCCTATATCGGCCAGACGACGAACGCCGTTGCTGACCCGAACGCCAATTCTGCCGGCGTGTCGGAGGACGAGCGTGGCGGCATCAAACCCTCGAGCGACAACGTGCTGTTTGCTGGCGTGCTCAGCGAAGCTCACATGAAGCTGGCAAGGATTGCCGGCGTAGAATGCCTGTTCCGTATCGCCTCGGTGCGCTACGGCGACAATGGTCGCTCGCGCTTGGTGGTGCACACAAAGGCAAACGGCACGTGGTCCGCTCCCACGCCCGTGGACTTTCCCCTTGGGTTTGGCGAGGGCGATGTGGAGCGCAACGGCATATTCGATTACGACTTCGACGTGGTGGAATATACAGACGGAAGAGGAAACCAGGACGCCTACGTGCTGCTGGTCTCGGGCGAGCGCCCCGCCGGCGACAACACCCTTTTCGATACGGCGAGCACATCCGGCATACTGTCCGTTGTGCGCCTGCGCATAAGCAACGACGGAGTTCGCGTGATATCGCACACGTCGTGGCGCAGCATCTCGCGCGGCCGCCTTCAGGAGGATGGCTACCATTGCCTGCAGTGCCCACGCATCACGGTGGGCAAGACACTTGTCGACGGACGTCTGTCGGGCGCCTACCTCCACCGCCACGGAGCCACCGCAGAGAAGGCGCTCGGCAGCGAGGCCGAGGTTGCGCTGGAGTGCTTTGCCCTGTGGTCGGATGATTTGGGCGACAGCCTCACGTTCCGCCAAGTTCTCCGCTTTCCGCAGGCACCGTCGAGCATCGAGCTGGGCGCGCCCGAGAATATCAACGGCAAAATGGTGGTGCCCGTTGCATACGAGACTGCAGGCGGTTGTGGCTGCGCATCGTACGCCGTGATCGGCCAGTCCATTGCGGGCTGGGGCGTTATGTCGCCAGATGGCACAGTACCCCACGCGGTGCCGTGGCCACAACATTCGGGCTTTTTGGCAACCGTCAACGAGCAACTGCAGCATATTACTTGGACGCGAGGCGCATCGGCATTTGCAACGCAGCCCGTGGGTGCCGCAGGCTGTGGCCCAGCATCGTTTAGCGTAAGCAACAACGGCAGGTGCGTGCTCTATGTAGAGAACACCGATGGCAAGGTGGGACAAACCTACGACGAAGAAGGCAACCCGGCAGCAGTGATGGGCAAGCACTTCCGCATCTTCGCCAGCACCTTGGCAGGCGATCTGTTTACGGAGCCGTTCGTGATGTGCGAGCTAGACCATCCCGTCGATCAGATAACGACATTTTTAACGTCGGGAGGCATGCTCTCCGCGCTCGCCACGCACATTGTGAGTGCAGAGAAGAGCGAGGCAGAGCTACACGGTATCGAAGTGCCTCTGGTGGCATGCGCGACGCCGACGGGCGCGGTAGCCACCTCGGGCGCGGTGGTGCCCGGAGCGGCAGGCGAATCCTTCATGGTCACGGTGCGAAACGACGGCAACACCTTGCTGACCGCCGGCACGATCGATCTATACCGAGAGGGCTCCAGCCAGCCGTTCTCCAGCGCATCCATCGGATTCGGAATGAACGCACGCATGGCTTCGATCTACGATCCAGAGCTTGCCGAGGACGCTTCGGCCAACGACATGGCACATGTGAAGTACGCGCTCGAGACGCTGGGCGCACGTTTTGCAACGCACCCGCTGGTAGCCGACAACGGCAACGCCGTGCTGGCACCGGGTTGCACGGCACAGTTCCGCATGAGCTTCGCCATCCCCGAAAGTTGGAGCGACGAAGTGGGCAAACGCGTAACGCTGTATGCGAAGGCGCGTAATCTGGTGGCACTCGATCCCGTAGCGCTCGAGGAAATTCGACCGGGCGCAAACTCGGCGCTGGGTGCCGTACTGCACGAGCTTCATGTGCCCGACGCGGCATGCGAACGCTCAGAAGTTCAGGTCGGCGTATGCGACAGCGCGGATACGACGGGGCTTCACGATGCACCGATGACGGCGGACGGCGGTGGCGACTCGAGTGGCGGCGGTACTGACAAGGGTGGCGGCTCCGGCGGAAGCAGCTCCGGTGGCGGCAGTGGCTCTAGCAGCGGCAAGGATCACGGCAATAACAAGCATTCCGGAAAAGCGGGCGTGCTTGCGGGCACGAGCGATGTCAACGCTCCCCTCATGGCAGCCGCTGCAGCACTCGCCGCAGCTGGCGCCGGCCTTGTCGCCTACAGCGCCCGCCGCACGGCGCTCGAAAACGACACCGCCGATGAGATCAATTCGGATAGGCCTCGCTAGCTCCTAAATTACCTTTGCGAGAGACGCCGACTCGGCTCATCGAACATCAAAAAAGGGCTGGCCCCGATAACTCGGAGCCAGCCCTGAGTCGCCTGACATGGGAATCACAGCGCTACTTGAGCTTTAGCGCCTCCATCATGGGCACGGCGGCGTCCCAATCGATCTTCCAGCCAATCGACACGCGGACGGTTTCACCTGTTGCGGGAGCCGTCGCAAACAGCGTATGGCCGTTGTCGGGACCGGTAAAGCGCAGCCACGTTATGCCGTTGTACTCGACCTGGTCGGTTGTTGTCTCCTTGCCTTCGTAGACCTGCTCTAGGCTTGCAACCTCTTCCTCCGGCGAGCGCGGGAAGATGCTGATGTGCAAGCGTCCTCCAGTCTCGTCGTGGAAGAAGTCTGCCTTTTCGTGCTCTTCGTTGGACGAATCCAGCGTGTACCCATCGGCGGCCTCGATACTGTACGATGCGCAATCGATGCCGGTCATATTGGCCGCGTCACCAGAATCGGCCACACCGCCGGCCGCCTTGAACTCCTTGGTCTCGCACCCCGTGGTGTCAAAGTGCATGGCCTCATGATTCTTGGCGGGGGCGTAAGCATCTACGAACTCGACAGTGATGGGCCCGTAGTACGCCGTCTTGGGCGCCCAGAAATACACGTACTCAACAGTCTCGCCCGGACCGATATCTGACCTCTCGGAAAGATCGATGCCCTCGTGGAGCTCATCGGGAGCCTCGCTTGCAACGTAATCGAGCACGGCCGCCTTGCCGGAAGTAAACAACGGGTCGCCTGCCTCAAGATCGCCCTGGGCAGCATGCACGTTAAAGGAGCTAAACGTCCTGTTCTTTGCATTGTTGTTGGTGATCTTGACGTGCAGATAAAAGCCGTCCTGCAGCTTAGCGTCGCCGCGATAGAACGTACCGTGGGCTACCGACTCATAGGTTATACCAGCTACCTCGACCGTCTGCGACTCATAGGCCTTCTTCTCTACGGGAGCACTGCCGCCGCCCGAGCTGCCAGCCGAGCCACTCGGCGCATTTCCGCCGCAACCGGTAAGCGTGCAAGCCAGCACGGCCGAAAGCGTCACGGTGGGAATTCCTAACAGCAGCTTCTTCGTCATGGGCTTCATCATCCTCACCGCTCCTTTCGGCTTACAGCTCATCCGTTGCCCGAGTCCCAAGTCGACTCCGTGGCATCGGCCTCCACTATGAGCGTATGGCGAAAAGCAGCGCCGGCGAAGTGACCCGTGGCCCAACTAGCAACCGCCCAGCATCCCCTATGGACCAAAAAGACTCGTATACGCACGCCCTCGGCCCATAAAATGAGACGCCTGTCCCAATGTTCGATTCAATCCAATAATCCGCATGGCACGTTTTTGACAAACGCATCCAACCGCAAACGTAGCAGGACGCATTCGACCGCCTTCAAACTTACTCGGACAGAACCGACTCGGTTTTGTCCGAGTAAACGCTGTTCCACCAAATTCCGAACGATTGTTCGATGGATTTCGTGTTGGTTGGAATCGCCTGTGGGCTGGGCTATGCTACCTTGACTATCTATATGACTTAAACGCAGCAAGGGAGCACCGAGAGAGCGAGTATGGCAAAAAACACCGCAAACTATGGTAACGACAGTATCCGCCAGCTCAAGGACGAGGAGCGCGTACGCCTGCGCCCCGCCGTCATCTTTGGCTCGGACGGACTCGATGGCTGCGCGCATGCTGCCTTCGAGATCCTGTCCAACGCCGTTGACGAGGCGCGCCAGGGCTACGGCAAGCTCATCACCCTTACCGCCTTTCGCGATGGCTCCATTCAGGTAGAGGACAATGGCCGCGGCTGCCCGCTCGACTGGAACCCTTCCGAGAAGCGCTTTAACTGGGAGCTCGTCTTTTGCGAGCTCTACGCAGGTGGCAAATACAACAACAACCAGGGCGGCGACTACGACTTCTCGCTCGGTACCAACGGCCTGGGCTCGTGCGCGACCCAGTACGCCTCCGAATACATGGACGTCACGGTTTGGCGCGACGGCAACAAGTACTCCCTGCACTTTAAGAAGGGCAAGGTCGTCGGCGCCAAAAAGAAGGCACTCGAGATTGAGCCCAGCGACGAGGACCGTACCGGCACCACCATCAAATGGCGCCCCGATCTCGAAGTCTTTACCTCCATCAGCATTCCCCACGACTGGTATCGCGAAACCATGCGCCGTCAGGCCGTGGTCAACGCCAACGTGACCTTCCGCCTGCGCATCGAGGGCGACGACGGCGAATTTACCGAAGAGGACTTTTGCTATCCCAAGGGCATCGAGGACTACGTGCTCGAAAAGGTCGGTACCGACTACCTCACCGAGCCTTTCTTTATCGAGGCCGACCGTCGCGGTCGCGACCGCGAGGACCTGCCCGACTACAACGTTAAAATCACCGCATGCATGTGCTTCTCGCGCACCTTCATGATGCAGGAGTACTACCACAACTCATCGTGGCTCGAGAACGGCGGTTCGCCCGAAAAGGCCGCTCGCAGCGCTCTGACCAGCGCCATCGATGCCTACATCAAGCAACAGGGCAAATACAACAAAAACGAGAGCGGCATTAAGTGGCAGGACGTCCAGGACTGCCTGGTGTTGGTGACCAACTGCTTCTCCACCCAGACGTCCTACGAAAACCAGACCAAGAAGGCCATCAATAACCGCTTTATCCAGCAGGCCATGACGGCATTCTTTAAGGAGCGCCTCTCGACCTACTTGATCGAGAACAAAGATGCCGCCAACAAGATCATGGAGCAGGTGCTCATCAACAAGCGCTCGCGCGAGAACGCCGAGAAGACACGTCAGAGCATCAAGACCAACCTGCAGCAGAAGACCGACATGGCCAACCGCGTGCAGAAGTTCATCGACTGCCGCTCCAAGGACAAGAGCCGTCGCGAGATCTATATCGTAGAGGGCGACTCGGCAGCGGGCGCCATTCGCACCTCGCGCGATGCCGAGTTCCAGGGCGTTATGCCCGTCCGCGGCAAGATTCTCAACTGCCTGAAGGAGGACTATCCGCGCATCTTTAAGTCCGACATCATCATGGACCTTATGCGCGTGCTGGGCTGCGGTGTGGAGATCAAGGACAAGCGCATCAAGAACCTGGGCGCCTTTGACCTGGACAACCTCAACTGGAACAAGGTCATCATCTGTACGGACGCCGACGTCGACGGTTACCACATCCGCACGCTCGTGCTCACCATGCTCTACCGCCTGGTGCCCACGCTTATCGACGAGGGCTACGTGTATATCGCCGAGTCGCCGCTCTACGAGATCAACTGCAAAGAGAAGACCTACTTTGCCTACACCGAGCTCGAAAAGAACGGCATCCTCAAGGAGATCGGCGACCAGAAGTGCTCGATCAACCGCTCCAAGGGTCTTGGTGAGAACGATCCGGACATGATGTGGCTCACCACCATGAACCCCGAGACGCGTCGTCTGATCAAGGTGGAACCCGAGGACGTCACCAAGATGGAGACCATGTTCAACCTATTGCTGGGCAACGACGAGGCAGGCCGCAAGCGCCATATCTCCGAGCACGGCAAGGAATATCTGGACCAGCTAGACCTGCAATAGCAACAAATCGATAACGACGGCCATAAGAAGTTCAAGAGGAAATCGTGGCAAAGAAGAAGACGAAAACCCAGCCAAAGAAAAAGCAGGTCAACGCCGAGAACGTCATCGGCCTGCACTCCGAGGTCACTGACCAGCCGATCACGCAGACGCTCGAGGTCAACTACATGCCCTACGCCATGAGCGTCAACGTCTCGCGTGCATTCCCCGAGATCGACGGCTTTAAGCCCTCGCACCGTAAGCTGCTTTACATCATGTACAAAATGGGTCTGCTCAAGGGCGAGCGCCAAAAGAGCGCCAACATCGTGGGTCAGACCATGAAGCTCAATCCGCACGGCGACGCCGCGATCTACGAGACGATGGTGCGTCTGGCCACCGGCAACGAGGCACTGCTCGCCCCCTTCGTGGAGTCGAAGGGCAACTTTGGCAAGTACTATTCGGGCGACCTGAGCTACGCCGCCTCGCGTTATACCGAGGCCAAGCTCTCCCCCATCAGCGCCGAGATCTTCAAGGACATCGACAAGGATCCGGTCGACTTCGTTGACAGCTACGACGGCGCCATGAAGGAGCCGCGCCTGCTGCCCACCACGTTCCCCAACATCCTCGTCTCGGCCAACAAGGGCATCGGCGTCGCCATGGCGTCCGACATCTGCGGTTTCAACCTCAACGAGGTCTGCACCGCCACCATGCATTACCTGCAGGATCCCGACTGCGACCTGCTCGAGTACATGCCCATGCCCGACTTCTCGACCGGCGGCGAGATTATCTACCGCCGCGAGGAGATGGAGAAGATCGTCGAGACCGGCCTTGGCAGCTTCCAAATCCGCTCCCGCTGGCGCTGGATTCCCGAAGAGCGCATTATCGAGGTCTACGAGATCCCCTACACCACCAAGACCGATGTCATCATCGAGCGCATCGTCAAGCTCTCCAAGGAGGGCAAGGTCAAGGAGATTGCCGACATCCGCGACGAGACCGATCTTTCGGGCCTGCGCATCGCCATCGACCTTAAGCGCGGCGTCGACCCCGACAAGCTCATGGCCAAGCTCTATCGCTCGACCACGCTGCAGGATTCGTTCTCGTGCAACTTCAACGTGCTGGTCGATGGTTACCCTCGCGTTATGGGCGTGCGCCAGATCCTGCACGAGTGGGTCAAGTGGCGTATTGAGTCCACGCGTCGCCGCATTAACTTTGACCTGGGCAAAAAGTCCGAGCGCCTGCACCTGTTGCACGGCCTCGAGGCGATTTTGCTCGACATCGACAAGGCCATCGCCATCATCCGCGGCACCAAGCTCGAGGCCGAAGTCGTGCCCAACCTCATGAAGGGTTTCGATATCGACGAAACCCAGGCCGAGTTTGTTGCCGAACTTAAGCTCCGCAACATCAACGAGGAGTACATCCTCAACCGCACCAAGGACATTGCCAAGCTTGAGGGCGAGATTGCCGAGCTTGAGGAGATCCTCTCCAGCGAGGAGAACATCAAGAAGGTCATCAGCGACGAGCTGGCCGCGGTCAACAAGAAATATGTGATGCCGCGTCGCACGGGCAGGATCGAGCCCCACGAGGTCATCGAGGTAAGCTTGGAGCCCGAGGTCGAGGAGTACCCGGTCACCATCATGCTCTCGCGCGATGGCTACCTTAAGAAAATGACGGACCGCGTGCTCAAGAAGGCGACCACGCTCAAGTACAAAGACGGCGACAAACCCTTTATCGAGTTCCCGTCCTCCAACACCCACGAGCTGCTGGTCTTTACCAACAAGAGCCAGGTGTACAAGTGCAAGGTTGCGGCGTTTGAGGACACCAAGTCGGCCCAGCTGGGCTCGTACCTGCCGACCGATCTTGAGATGGAACCCGACGAGAGCGTCATCTGGGTCATCGACCCCGAGGACTATAAGGCCGACGTGCTGTTTGTCTTTGAGAACGGCCGCGTGGTGCGCGTCGCGCTTTCCGGATACGTCACCAAGACCAACCGCAAGCGCCTCAAGAACGCCATCTACGGCGGCAGCAAGCTGCTATATGCGCAGGTGCTCAAGGAAGATCGCGACATCGCACTGGTCTCGAGCGACTACCGCCTGATGAACTTCAACACGTCGCTGCTCAAGACCAAGACGACCACCAACACGCAGGGCGTCCAGGCCTTTACAGCCAAGAAGGGTCGCTCGGTCACCACCGTCGGCACGACCGAGGAGATCCTTGGCGCCGGCGTCTCGGCCGAAAAGTTCACCGCGCAGAGCCTCCCCTCCGCCGGTGCCCTTATGAAAGAAAACGACATGCCGAGTTTGTTTGACTAAAACAACGGCGACCGAACCGTCATGAGCTCGCAAAACGACGAGGCCCGGAACGCAGTAGCACTGCGTCCGGGCCTCGTCGTTTCTCATCGCGGGCATTTTTCCGCGTTTAAAGTTAGCAGCAACCGGCCCTCGCCTGCCCTTAGGCAAGCCTACGAGCAAGCTCGCGCACCTCTTCCAGCTTGGGTGACGAGGCCATGCTGTCGCGCTCGGTCATGCCGCTGATAGTGACGATGCCCTGGTCGTCCCACTTGCAGTAAGCGCAAGTGGCCTTGTACATAGCAATCGCCGCGTCATAGACCCCATCGCTATGGCTGTCGAGGAGCAGAGCCGTCTTGGCAAACGGAAATCCCGTAGCACCGAAGGCATACAGGCGATCGATGGCGATCTTCTCCTGCGCGGTGATGTCAAACCAGTAGATGGGCGAGGCGAAAACGACCATGTCGGCCTCTTTGAGCGACTCGATCACACCGGCCATCCCGTCCTTCTGCACGCATTCACCCTTATGGGCAAAGCAGTACTGGCACCCCAGGCAGCCGCCGATCTTCTTGCTGGCAACACGAATGACTTCCACCGTATGACCGCTCTCACGCGCAGTCTCTGCAAATGCGTCGACCATGGTGTCGGTATTGGCACCTTTGCGAGGGCTGCCGCTCAGTACAACGATATTCATAGCCTTCTCCCTCCTTCGTACCGCAGGCGCGCGGCACGCAGCTTGTTTTAACCAAAACAGATGGAGCTATTCAATCGCTTGCGAATCAAATATTTTGTTCAAGCGTTCCAGGCACAATCTCATTGGCCGATTGCTCCTCCGCCGGCTTGATTCAAATTTACGTGATCACATCCGAAAAAACCAATCCGCATTTGCGCGGCCAAGCAGCCCGCCTAGATTTCCATGCCCATTCGTCGCGCCTGCTCCAGTGCAGGGTGCCCGGCGATTTCGCCCACGCCGCTCACGCCGCCGGCGAAAACCGTTCCGGCGAGCGCGCGACGGGGGAAACAGTCAACCCAGCCTCGTACGGCTTTCTCCGTTCCCTCGAAGGTCGAGCGCCCGCCCTCCGCCGCCGCTGCCAATAGATACACCTCGGTAAATGCATAATCGGAGCCGAAGAGCGGGTTGGCGCGGTCCAGCATGGTCTTGAGCTGCCCGCAGACGCTGTAGTAGACGGGCGTTGCGACACCAGAACATCGGCGTCGTGCATCTTGGCGGCAATTTCCACGGCATCGTCTTGGATGACGCAGCGCCCCAGCTTTAGGCAGGCAAGGCAGCCCCTGCCGAAGCCCAGCTGCTTTTCGCGCAGGAGCACGGTCTCCACGCTGTGGCCCGCCTCCCGCGCGCCGTTGGCGAAGGCGTCCGCCAGCGTCTCGGAATTGCCATTCTTTCGCGGACTCGAAGAAACCACCAAAACCTTTTTGCCCATGACGGAGCACCCCTTGCACTCCCTATTTGCATTGACGAAAATGACGGTATTACCTAAACCTGACTTTAGGTCAAGCTTCAACTTGAAAATGAATGGAGGATGCGCGTGTACACAATCGGACAGGTGGCGGAGATGTTCGGTTTGCCCACCTCAACACTGCGGTATTACGACAAACAGGGGCTGTTCCCGGAATTGAAGCGGGCGTCCGGTATTCGCCAATTCGGCGATACGGAACTCGAGGCGCTTCGGGTCATCGAATGCCTGAAGAAGGCGGGGATGGAGATCAAGGACATCCGGCTGTTCATGGAATGGTGCGCGGAGGGCCCATCGACTTATCCCAAACGCAAGGCCATGTTCGAGGAGCGGAAGGCCCACATGGAGTCGGAGATCGCGAACATGAACCGCGCGCTGGATATGCTGAAGTTCAAATGCTGGTACTACGAGCAGCTGAATCAGGGCAACGACGAGGCTGAGCTGAAGGCGCTCATTCCCGACGGCTTGCCAGAAGAAATCAAAGAGGCCTACGAAAACGCACACGCTTGATAATGCCGCTCGAGGTCCAGCAGGTCGATGTAGACGTTGTTGGAGGACGAGTCCTTCCGCGCAACGGAGGCGGAGAACGCCTTCATGAGCTCGGACTTGCCGGAGCGGCGCATCCCCGTGATCACCTTGATGTCCCGGGTGCCCTCAAGCGCCCAAAGCCGCTACAGGTACGTGTTGCGGTCTACTCAGGCCATCATCCGCTCCTTCCGGTTTCGAAACTCGAATTCTTTTAAAGTTTCGAAACCGGGAAGGCAATATCTCGGTGACCAGCACGACTTTGCCCTGCTTGAGCAGTTTGTCGATGGTCTGCTCGATTTCCCTGGCTATATACACAACGCCTCCCGTCTTTCCGATGGGAGGCGTTATTTCACTTGCTTTTATTGTGGTCAAATTTAGGAATGCAATTCCTAAATTTCTCTATTCCTACTCAATAGGCAAATACGCACGCACGTACCTATGGTAACCGGCCGAATCGAACGTTCGCGCCAGCAGCAAGCCATGAAGGGGCCCTGCTATCGTGTAGCCATCATCTACAGCGCATTTCACGAAGCCGGAAAAGAGGTCGGCCCCAAACCCGCCGCGGTCACCGGCGTCGAGCACCGTCGAGAGCGTCCGCGACGGTGCAAGCTCCACAACGCCCTCGCGCCCGCATTCCTCACCCAGTTCCCTATACGCCTCGAGCCGCATGGCCGACCCCCAAAAATACCGCCGTTCGCCGGCCACGGGAAACCAGAAGTAGGGCTTCATAAGCGCGGCGTTTCGGTTTGCGAAGGCGACGGCGTCGGTGCATATATCCGCAGGCAAACGATGCTCCTCGCGCTCTACGACGTAGATGCAGCCCGCAAAGTCGCGCTCCTCCACAACGCCCAGGTCGCTCTCGCTGGAACGCAGTTCCTCCATAAAGCGGCTGTGCTCGCTCAGGGCGAGCTCACGCCGACGCAGGTCGTGGCGCATCTCTTCCTCGCGTCGGGCAAGCTGGCTCTCGATATCCCCCGGCGTGCGCGCCGTGAGCAGCTCCTGCACCTCCGCTAGCGAGAAACCCATGGCCTGATAGTACTTGCAGTCCCACAGCAGGTTCATCTGCCAGTCGTCGTAGTAGCGGTACCCATTGCCTGGATCGATCTCGGGCTGGATGATCCCGCGTTTCTCATACAGGCGCAGCGCGTCGCGGGTGAAGCCCAGCTTTTGGCGAATGTCTTTTTGCGTGTACCGCATGGATTATCTCCCCAAACCGCTTGACCTGGGTGTTGCCCCCACCTTGACCATTAATCACATAGTACATGGGCGCAGTATGCGCGCGCCACGATTTCTTGGAGGTAGTAATGAAGCTCGACACTCTGTTCTCTCCCATGAAAATCGGATCTTGCGAGATCCCGAACAGGCTTGTCGTCCCCGCCATGGTCACCAACTACTGCAACCTCGAGGGCACCATCACCGAGCGTTACCTTCGCTACATGGAGGAGAAGGCCCGCGGAGGCTGGGGCCTGCTCATCACCGAGGACTACTGCGTCCAGGAGAACCGTAAGGGCTACACGCGCATCCCCGGCCTGTGGAACGACGGCCAGATCGAGGGCAACAAGGACCTGACCGCCGCCGTTCACGCCCACGGCTCCAAGATCTTCTGCCAGATGTACCACCCCGGTCGCCAGGTCATGCCCCAGTCGACCTTTGGCCTCGACCTCGTCGCGCCCAGCGCCACCACCTGCCCCGCATGCCAGGGCCCCGCTCGCGACATGACCATCGACGAGATCGCCACCCTCGTGGACGACTTCGGCTCC
>CAJLLB010000042.1 GCA_905207425.1 uncultured Collinsella sp. | reverse complement strand
CAGCCCGGCCAGTGGCTGCACACGCACAACGTGAAGACCAACCTCTCGGGTGAGATCGAGTACGCCTACAATCCGACACATCCGGTCGTTGAGCCGGTCGAGGCCGAGACCTTTATGGGCTTCCGCCGTGCCGACGGTCGTGCCGCCACGCGCAATGAGCTTTGGATCATTCCCACCGTCGGTTGCGTCAACGAGGTCGCTCGTGCCATGTGCGAGCAGGCTCAGGGCCTGGTCGAGGGCTCGTTGGAGGGCGTCTATTACTTCCCGCATCCGTTCGGTTGCTCACAGACCGGCGCCGACCATGCCCAGACCCGTCGTCTGCTGGTGGCGCTGTCGCGTCACGCAAACGCCGCGGGCGTGCTGTTCTTGTCGCTCGGTTGCGAGAACTGCACGCATCAGCAGGTGCTCGACGAGCTCGGTGACTTCGATCACGAGCGCGTTCGTTTTCTCACCTGCCAGGATGTAGCCGACGAGCAGATCGAGGGCCACAAGATTCTGTCCGAGCTGGCTGACCTGGCCAAGCAGGCCAAGCGTGAGCCCATTCCGGCCTCAGAGCTGGTTATTGGTCTTAAGTGCGGCGGCTCTGACGGTCTTTCGGGCATTACCGCCAACCCCACGATCGGTCGCGTGAGCGATATGGTCGTCGCCCGTGGCGGCACGTCGGTGCTCACCGAAGTGCCCGAGATGTTTGGCGCGGAGAGCATCCTGCTCGATCGCTGCGAGAACGAGCAGGTCTTTAACGCTGCCTCTGACATGCTTAACGGTTTTAAGGATTACTTTATTAGCCATGGTGAGGTGGTCTACGAGAACCCGAGTCCCGGTAACAAGGACGGTGGCATCACCACGCTCGAGGACAAGAGTTGCGGCTGCGTGCAAAAGGGCGGCTCCGCACCCATCGTCGACGTGCTGCCGTATGCCGGTCAGGTCACCAAGCATGGCCTGAACATGCTGTGCGGCCCGGGCAACGACATGGTATCCACCACGGCGTTGACGGCTGCCGGCTGTCACGTGATTCTGTTCTCGACTGGACGCGGCACGCCGTTTGGTGCACCGGTGCCCACCCTCAAGGTGTTCACCAATCAGCGTCTGTGCGACCACAAGGCCAACTGGATGGACTTTAACGCCGGCGTGATTGCCACAGGCGAACGCACGCTCGACGAGGCTGCCCGCGACCTGTATCAGCTGGTACTGGATACAGCGAGCGGTAAGCTAACGAGTGCCGAGCGCCGCGGCTGCCACGAGATCAGTATCTGGAAAGACGGCGTCTGCCTGTAGAGAGATTCGCCATTCGTAGGGGTGGCGAATCTTTTGATCTCGATGACGGGGCTGCACGGTGGTTCTGTGCGAGGAAAGGGTTGCTGCTGCGCGTTTGTGAGATGCTTTTCGGTGCCCTTTTCCGCACTGTTGACGTATCTATGGTTATTAATTCGGGCAAATTGGTTTAAGAAGCCGATTTCGTCCAGGTCAATAGAGGGGAATTGCGTGGCTATCCACATCGTTGAGGAAGCAAATCGTTGTCTGGGCTGCAAAAAGGCGTTCTGTCAAATCAAGGGCTGTCCGGTGCAGACGCCCATTCCGCAGGTTATCGACCTCTTTAAGCAGCGCCGTCTGCAAGAGGCGGGCGAGCTACTGTTCCAGAACAATCCCATGAGTGCGGTCTGCTCCATGGTGTGCAATCATTCGGGCCAGTGCGAGGGCGCTTGCATTCAGGGCCGCAAGGGCGCGCCCGTGCATTTTTCGAGCATCGAGAACTATATCTCCACGGCGTATTTGGACCGCAAAGAGTGGAGACCCGCGCCGTCGCGCGGCAAGCAGGTCGCCGTGGTCGGCTCCGGCCCAGCCGGCATTACCGTGGCAATTAAGATGGCGCAGCTGGGTTGCGCCGTCACTGTTTTTGAGCAGCGGCCCGAGATCGGCGGCGTGCTGGAGTACGGTATCCCCGAGTTCCGTCTGCCGCGTTCGCTCGTGCAAAAGTACCGCCACGTGATGTGCTCGCTCGGCGTGCGCGTTCGCCCCTCGACCACCATCGGCGGTGCGCTCCACATCGACGACCTGCTGCGCGACGGTTACGATGCGGTCTTTGTTGGTACCGGCACCTGGCGAGCTCGAAAGCTGGGTATTCCCGGCGAGTCGCGCGGCAATGTGCTGTTTGGTATCGACTACCTCGTTGACCCCACGAGCGTGGCGATCGGCGAAAACGTGGCCGTAATCGGTGCCGGCAACGTAGCCATGGATGTGGCCCGTACGGCGCTTCGCTCGGGTGCTCGCAAGGTTACCGTGTACGCCCGATCGCGCCATATCTCTGCCATCGATGACGAGGTGGAGCTGACCGAGCTTGACGGTGCCGAGATTATGTGCGGCAAGGCGATCTGCGCCATCGACGATAACGGTCCGGTGTTCGAGACGGCTATCTTTGACGAGGACAACAACGTGGTGGGCTACGAGGAAGAGCTCGACCACGTGTCCGCCGACACGGTTGTGATTGCGGCGTCTCAGGTGCCTAAGGACAAACTCGTGCTTACAACGGGCGGTCTGGAGACCGACCATCGCGGTCTGCTTTCGGTCGACGAGTATGGCATGACTACCGTGCCTGGCGTCTTTGCCGCCGGCGACGTGGTCAACGGCCCGCTCACTGTGGTCCACGCCGTAGCTGGCGCCAAGCTCGCCGTCGAAGGCATGACCACCTACCTGGGCCTCTAACTCCATCCCGCCCATCAGTTGCGGTGAAATACGGACTGTTTTGGCTGTCAAAGGCCTTATCTACTCCGTATTCCACCGCAACTTTTTGTTGGGCGGGCTAGAGACGCTGCATGCGGTACCCGACACCCATGTGCGTCTGAATCATTTTGGGGTGAGAGGGGTCTGCCTCGATCTTCTTACGCAGGGTGCGCATGAACACGCGCAGGCTCGCCAGATCGCTGTCCCAGCTCGTGCCCCATATCTCGCGGGTGATGAAGGTGTGGGTGAGCACCTTGTCGACGTTTTTCGCCAGAAGGACGAGCAATTTGTACTCGGTTGGGGTGAGCGAGAGCTCGCGTCCGTCTTTCGTCGCGTATCCCGCGGCGTAGTCGATATGCAGCGGACCGTTGTCGAACGTGCTCGCTTCTGTCGACTCGCTCGACGCCATCGAGGAGCGCCTCAAATTCGCACGGACGCGCGCGAGCAACTCATCCACAGAAAAGGGCTTGGTGAGGTAGTCGTCTGCCCCCGCGTCAAGTGCTGCAATCTTGTCGGAATCTTCGGTGCGCGCCGAAATGACGATAACGGGGACTGCCGACCAGCTTCGGATCTTCGTGATGACCTCGATACCGTCAATGTCGGGAAGGCCGAGGTCGAGCATGATGAGGCTGGGGCCGTGCGACACCGCATCCATGATGGCGGCTTGGCCGTTGCAAACCTTGCTCACGACATAGCCGTGGAGGTCAAGCGCGGTCGAAACGAGGTTTTGAACGGTCGGGTCATCTTCGACCAGGAGGATGCGTGGCTTAGCGGCATTATTCATGAATCTCAATCTCCTCGGCGGGCAGGGTAAAACGGAAGACGGCCCCATGGGGGTGGTTGTCGCGAACTTCGATGACGCCGCCATGCGCCTCCACGATGGAGCGGCAGAGCGACAGGCCAAGGCCGATGCTTCGACGCGAATCCACGGGCCGCGTATTGCTTGAGGTGAAGAAGCGCTCAAAGATATGAGGCTTGTCGCAGTCTGCCACACCCGGCCCATCGTCTGCGACGTCCACCACGACGAACGCGCCCTCGCGACGTGCGCTGATGGTGACAGTCGAGTCCTCGGGCGTGTATTTGAAGGCGTTCATGATGAGATTCGTAAGCACCTGCATGATGAGATGGACGTCGATGCGTACCAGCAGGATGTCGTCAGTGTGCTCGATGGCGACGGCACGTCCATGCGATGCTTGGGCGACATGGCTGAGGGCGGCCTCGATGACCTCGTCGATGAGCTCGGATGTTAAGTTGAGGCGAATGGTGCCGTCCTCGACGCGTGTGATGGCGAGGAGGTTCTCCACGGTATCGATAAGCCAGAGGGAGTCGTCGTAGATGGCATCGGCAAGATCGCAGCGTTGTTCGAGGCTGAGCTTCTCTTCCGAAGGATTGCCGCAGATCCGGATATAGCCGTGAGGGGTGTCCTCAAATCGTGGCCGATGGAGCGCAAAAGGTTGGCGCGCAGCTGCTCGTTTTTCGCCAAGACCGCAGCCTCTTCGCGCTCTTGCGCCGCCCGGTCGCTTTCGAGCGCCAAGGCGCATTCACCTACGATAGATAGGACGATCGAATGCTCGAAGGCTTCGATCTCGCGCCCCTCCAGGGCGATGCCGATGACACCGAATACCTTGTCGCCGGTGCGAACCGCGAGGTAGAGACAGCGCGCCTCAGGCAGGGTCCGCGTGCTTGCGCCCGCGCGCTTGTTGTTGGTGTAGGTCCAGGTTGCAACGGCGCGCTCGTAGTCGGTGAGCAGCGACGCGGATCGGTTTTCGGTGCCAGCGGACTCATAGAGCGCCTTGCCGAGCGTGCCGTGTTCGGCGGGGTAGAAGACCACGTCGAGTTTTAGCAGTTTGACGAGTTGGTTCATGGCGACGCGGGCGCACTCCTCCGCGCTATGGGCTTGCTGCAAGAGCTGGTTCGTTTCGAGGAGTACGCGCGTTTTGAATGCGTTCTCGGCGGATGTACGGGCGTTGTCGGCGATGCGCGCAGTTAACTCGCCGGCGACCATAGCGGTGGCGAACATGATGCCGAACGTGACCAGATAGCTTCGGTCGTAGCTGGCGAGCGAAAACAGAGGCGTGACAAAGCAGAAGTTGTAAAGCACTACAGAGAGCACGCTCGATACGATCGTGCAGATACGCCCCGTCGTGGTGACGGCGGTCAGCAGGGCCGTGAAGATATAGAGGGATATGATGCTGGAGTCGGCAAATCCCAGATGGCGGAAAGCCGTGCCGATCGCCGTGGCGGCAAGAGAGAGGGCCAGCGTGCGAAGCACGTTTCGGCTGCTGGGCGGCTGCAGGGCGAGCGCATGGCGGCGTCCTTTGGGTCGGGAGGGCGGAGTCGACTGTTCTGGAATGATGTAAATGTCGAGGTTCGGGGCGAATGTTATGAGCTGTTCTACGAGAGATTTGCGGCCGAAGAGGGCCTGACGGACGCTGCTGCGCTCGCCCGTGCGCCCCATGACGATCTTCGAAATACCCGACAGGCGCGCGAACTCGGAGATCTGAAACGCGATGTCGTCGCCATAGACGGTTTCCATATGTGCTCCGAGCTGCTCGGCTAGGGCGATATTGGCTGCAAGCTTGGCGCGCTCATCATCGCTCATGGCTTGCGTGCGCGGGCTCTCTACGAACAGGGCGACGAGTTCGCTGCGAAACGCTTTCGCCATGCGTGCGGCGGCACGGATGATGCGGGGATTGGTCGGCGCCGGGGAGACACAGACTAAGATACGCTCCCTGGTGTAGTAGTCACGGTTTCCCAGCACGCGTGCGGCGTCTGTGAGGTGACCGGTGCGATCGGCGCAGCGGCGCAGCGCGATTTCTCGGAGTGCGGTGAGGTTCTCGACGGTAAAAAAATGCTGTTGCGCTCGGTCGGCTTGTGCGGGACGGTAGACGAGGCCGGCGCGAAGGCGCTCAAGTAGGTCTTCGGGCTCTATGTCGACGAGCTCGACCTGGTCGGCATCATCGAAGATACGGTCGGGGATTCGTTCGCTCACGACAACGCCGGTGATGGATGCAACCATGTCGTTTAGGCTCTCGATATGCTGAACGTTCACGGTCGTATAGACGTCGATGCCCGCATGTAGAAGTTCCTCGACGTCTTGATAGCGTTTGTCGTGGCGAGACCCCGGCGCATTCGTATGGGCGAGCTCGTCGACAAGGATGAGCTGAGGGGCGCGTTCGATAGCCGCATCTAGATCGAACTCGCTGAGCGCAATGCCGTTGTGCTCGATGAGTTTACAGGGCACGTTCTCAAGCCCTTGTGCAAGATGGGCAGTTGCCGGACGTTCGTGCGGCTCGATGTATCCCGCGACGACGTCGACACCTCGCCGCTTGGCGGCGTGGGCGGCTTGAAGCATTGCATAGGTTTTGCCTGTACCAGCAGCGTAGCCAAAGAAAATTTTGAGGTGTCCCCGGCTGGTTCGAGTGTCATCGGCGACCTCGTCTTTCTCAATTGCCTTGAGGATGAGGTCTGGATTGACGCGAGTGTCCGATGCGTCGCGCTGCATAGCGTAGCCTTTCTGAAGCGTTGTCCATGCGTGCATACGCGGTGAAGACACCACTGTATGCTCGCGAGGTCGAGTATAGGCGCACTGCAGCTGCAATAGTGCTTTCTACCTGCATCTTTACGGCATCTTAAGGACGTGAGCCCCGGCCCTCACGCCTCTTTAATCCCTAGAAGCGTTTACTGTCCCCAGACGCTTGCGAGGGCAGGCGTCCGAGACATCGGACCGCGTGTGAAAGGGGCGGTAAATGGACATCCTCATTCCCATCATCGGAGTCGTCTGCATCGGACTTCTTATCTATTACATCTACATTCTGATGAGGAGTGATTCGTAAACTATGGACGCTGCGATTCAGTACATCTTGTACTTTGCCGTACTCGTCGTCCTGGCCGTTCCGCTCGGTCGGTTCATGGCCCATATCATGGATGGTGAGCATACGTTCCTGTCGCCTGTGATTGCTCCTGTGGAGCGTGGCGTCTATCGTCTGCTTCGCATCGACGCGGCAGAACAGATGGGGTGTAGGCGCTATCTGGCGAGCGTGCTGGTCTTTTCGGGGATCGGCCTCGTGACTCTTGTGGCACTCCAGGCGCTTCAGTCCTTCTTGCCAGGCAATCCCCAGCACCTGCCGGGTGTGTCATGGGACCTGTCGTTCAATACGGCTGCTTCCTTCATAACCAACACCAACTGGCAGTCCTACTCCGGTGAGACCACCCTGTCCTACCTTGTGCAGTTCATGGGTCTCACTGTGCAGAACTTCGTTTCCGCTGGCACCGGTATCGCGGTCATGTTCGCGCTGATCCGCGGCTTCCGTCAGGTCAAGGAGCAGGGTCTGGGTTCCTTCTGGGTCGACCTCACCCGCACCGTCCTGTATGTGCTCATCCCGCTGAACCTCGTGTTTGGCATCTGCCTGGCTGCCGGTGGCGTCATCTCCAACTTCCAGCCGGCTCAGAAGGCTGAGCTCGTAGAGCCCGTCGCTGTTCAGCCTAATGCAGACGGCGGCTGGAGCGTCATCGACGGCGCCCAGATCGAGGGCGACACGGTCGAGGTCGACGGCAAGGTTGTCGAGGGCGCGCGCGTGGTCACCGAGCAGTTCCTGCCCCAGGGTCCCGCGGCTCCTCAGGTCGCCATCAAGCAGTCCGGAACCAACGGCGGCGGCTTCTTCGGCGTGAACTCCGCCCATCCGTATGAGAACCCCAGTGCTTTCACCAACATCATCGAGATGACCAGCCTGCTGCTGATCCCGGCCGCCTGTTGCTTCACCTTCGGTATCGGCGTCAAGAACACCAAGCAGGGCAAGGCCATCTTTGCCGCCATGTTCATCCTGCTGGTGATCTTCACCGGCATCATTGCCGCCAACGAGCATGCGGGCACCCCGCAGCTGGCCGATGGCGGAGCGGTCAATATCGAGATGACCGACGGCCAGGCCGGCGGCAACATGGAGGGCAAGGAGAGCCGTTTCGGTATCGCCTCATCTTCTACCTGGTCCGCTTTCACGACGGCTGCTTCCAACGGCTCGGTTAACTCCATGCACGACTCCTACACCCCGCTGGGCGGTTTTGTCCAGATGCTCCAGATTGCTCTGGGCGAGGTCGTCTTCGGCGGCGTGGGCTGCGGCCTGTACGGCATGATCGGCTTCGCCATCCTCACAGTGTTCATCGCCGGCCTCATGGTCGGACGCACGCCTGAGTTCCTGGGCAAGAAGATCGAGCCGGGCGAGATGCGCTGGGCGGTTGTCCTGTGCTTGGCAACTCCGTTTGCCATTCTGGTGTGTTCGGCCATCGCCTGCATGGTGCCCGGTCTTGCCGACCAGCTCAACAATGGTGGCGCGCACGGCTTCTCCGAGGTGCTGTATGCCTTCACCTCATGCGGCGGCAACAACGGCTCGGCGTTTGCAGGCATGAACTGCAACATTCCCTGGATCAACGTCATGCTCGGCCTCGAGATGCTGTTCGCCCGCTTCATGCCCATCATCGGTACGCTGGCTATCGCCGGCTCGCTGGCCAAGAAGGGTAAGGTCGCCGAGAGTGCCGGTACCTTGTCTACCACCAACGGCATGTTCGTATTCCTGCTCGTGTTCATCGTTCTGCTGATCGGTGCCCTGAGCTTCTTCCCGGCCCTGGCGCTTGGCCCCGTTGCCGAGTTCTTCCAGACGATTGCGTAAAAGAGGGCGCAGATTTATGGCTATGCAAAAAGACATGATGGGCCGCGCGGTCCGCGACTCGTTTGCCAAGCTGGATCCTCGCGTCCAGATTCAAAACCCGGTCATGTTCCTGGTGTGGCTTTCCGCCGTCATGACCTCCGTCCTGGCCGTCGCTTCCATCTTCGGTGTGCAGGACGCGGGCGTGCCCACCTACTATGTGGTCGCCATCGCGGTCATCCTGTGGCTCACCGACCTGTTCTCGAACTTCGCCGAGGCGCTTGCCGAGGGCCGCGGTAAGGCTCAGGCCGATTCCCTGCGTGCGGCCAAGAAGGATGTCGAGGCCCATCGCATCGAGTCCGTTGAGGACAAGGAGCACTTCACCGTCGTTCCCGGCACCGAGCTTACGCGCGGCGACCTGGTGATCGTACGCGCCGGCGAGCAGATTCCCGGCGACGGCGACGTCATCGAGGGCGCTGCTTCCGTTGACGAGTCCGCCATCACCGGCGAGTCCGCCCCCGTGGTCCGGGAGAGCGGCGGCGACTTCTGCTCCGTCACCGGCGGCACTACTGTAGTGTCCGACTGGCTGAAGATTCGCATCACCTCCGAGCCGGGCAACAGCTTCCTGGACCGGATGATCGCCTTGGTGGAGGGTGCCTCCCGCAAGAAAACTCCCAATGAGATCGCACTGAACACCCTGTTGGTGTCTCTGACCATCATCTTCCTGGTGGTGGTGGTCACCATGTACCCCTTCGCCGTGTACAGCGGCGTGCAGATTCCCATTTCCACCCTGATTGCCCTGCTGGTGTGCCTGATTCCGACGACGATCGGCGGCCTGCTGAGCGCCATCGGCATCAGCGGCATTGACCGTCTGGTGCGCCGGAATGTGCTGGCTACGTCGGGCCGCGCCGTGGAAGCGGCCGGGGACATCGACGTGCTGATGCTGGACAAGACCGGCACCATCACCTTCGGCAACCGTATGGCGAATGAATTCCTGCCCGCTCCCGGCGTGGAGGAACAGAAGCTGGCGGAAGCCGCCCAGCTTGCCTCCCTGTCCGATGAAACGCCGGAAGGCCGCAGCATCGTCGTACTGGCCAAGAAGCTGTTCGGCATCCGGGGAAGCCACATGGATGCCGAACATGTCGCCTTTGTCCCGTTCTCCGCCTCCACGCGCATGAGCGGCGTGGACATTGCCGGGCATGACGGCCAGCCGGCCGTCTCCATCCGCAAAGGCGCGGCGGAAAGCGTAGCGCAGTGGGTGAAGGAGCAGGGCGGGACTTTCCCGCAGGAAGTGGAGATGACCGTCCAGAACGTAGCCCGCGCAGGAGGAACCCCGCTGGTTGTAGCCAGGGGAAGGGACGTGCTGGGCGTCATTTATCTGAAAGACATTGTCAAGGGAGGCATCAAGGAACGCTTCGCCCGTCTCCGGGCCATGGGCATACGCACCGTCATGGTGACGGGGGACAATGCCCTGACCGCCGCTTCCATTGCGGCGGAGGCCGGCGTGGATGATTTCATGGCGGAAGCCACGCCGGAAATGAAGCTGGCGCGCATCCGGGAGGAACAGGCGGCTGGCCATCTGGTAGCCATGACCGGAGACGGCACCAACGACGCGCCCGCCCTGGCCCAGGCCGACGTGGGCGTGGCGATGAATACCGGCACGCAGGCCGCCCGGGAGGCGGGCAACATGGTTGACCTGGACAGCAACCCGACCAAATTGATCGAGATCGTGGAGATCGGCAAGCAGCTGCTGATCACCCGCGGTGCGCTGACGACCTTCTCCTTTGCCAATGATGTGGCCAAATACTTCGCCATCATTCCCGCCATGTTCGCGGGGCTGTTCGTTGCTGACGGCATGGTCAACGGCCCGCTTTCCGCACTGAACGTCATGGGGCTGCATTCCCCGCAGAGCGCCATTTTGAGCGCCGTTATTTTCAATGCCCTGATCATTGTGGCATTGATCCCGCTGGCCTTGAAAGGGGTTTCCTACCGTCCGTCCGGGGCCGCCTCCCTGCTGAAACGCAACATCCTCATCTACGGCGTCGGAGGCCTGATTGCGCCTTTCATCGGTATCAAGCTCATAGACATGGCCGTCACGGCCCTGCACCTCGTCTGAACAATCAAAACCCAACCTGTCGAATTATTATGAAATGGACATTTCCCAATCTGCGCCTTTTCCTGGCGCTGGCCGTCATCACCGGCGGCATTTATCCCGCGGCTGTCACACTCGTCAGCCTGGCCGTATTCCCCCACCAGGCGCATGGCTCCCTGATCCGGAATGAGCAGGGGGAAGTCATCGCGTCGGAGCTCATCGCCCAGCCCTTTACTTCCGCCAAATATTTCTGGCCCAGGCCTTCCGCCGGAGACTACGCCACCATGCCTTCCGGAGCCAGCAACCTTTCCTGGACTTCCGCAGAGCTGGTGAAGACGGTGGCGGAACGCAAGGCAGCGCTACTGAAGGCCCACGGCCTGCCGCAGGGGACGCCCGTTCCGGCGGACCTGCTTTTTGCGTCCGGCAGCGGTCTGGAGTCCTTCATCTCACCGGAGGCGGCGGAATTCCAGGTGAACCGCGTTGCCGCCGCCCGGGGAGAGGACCCGGAAAAAATCCGGAAGACGGTGGCCGAACATTTCATCAGTGGAGGCATTCTGGGGGAAAACGTGATTAACGTGATGACTTTGAACGCCGCCCTGGATAAATTGCCCCGCAGTTAGCGGCAGGGAGCAACAAGCGCCCCGGTCCGGAAAATACCCCTGCGGAGAAATCGCCCGGTTTTGGCCGGCGCCTTGGCTCTGCGTCTTTTTCCGGTCCCCGGGCGCTTGTCATTTGCAGGATGGCATCCGGGGATGAACCGGCACCCTCTTTATTTTTTGCCGTCCAAAAGAAACAGGGACGCCCCGTGCGGGTTAAGTTCCACATTCATTTCCTGCCGGATGGTGCCGGCGTCTTCCTGTTTCCACAAGTCCCGGACGTTTTGCGGAGATTTCAATTTGAGGAGGGAAAGCGGCACCTTGACGGTCCGGCGCTGGTTGCCCGTATTGAAGAAGCCGATGGCGCACCGGGTGCCGTCCAATGGTTTGACCCATACTTCGCAATCATTGGCGGATAAGACCTTTTCCGCAGGTCCGTAAAATGTCTGGTTGACGGCAATCACTTCCCTGTTGCACAGGAGGCCCCGGGTAAAATCGTCCAGATGCTCCAGATCGCATGAAATGATCAGGGGGGCGGACATAATGGACCAGAAGGACATTTGGAAATATTGTTCATCCGGAGTCAGCCGGGTGGGTTCGAAAGTGGTGTTCGCACGCCCGACTTTGCCCAGCCGGCCGATCTGGAGCATATCGGGATCATTCCAGTGTCCCGGTCTGGTGTAAGGCTGCCATTTCCCCTGGGAGGAAGCGATTTTTTTCAAGCTGCCCCAATGGTCTTCAATATCTCCGGTAGTGCGCCATACGTTGGTTATTTTGCTGATGGGACCGGCAATTTCAAACGGGGTTGAATTGGAGACGCTCAGGACAATATCCCTGCCGCTTTTTTTCAAGTCTGAGGCGATTCTCTCCGTATTAGGTACGTCGATCAGGTACCAGTCCATCTTCACGTAATCGAACCCCCATTCCGCCCACTGCCGGGCATCCTGGGTAACCATCCATACGGGGCCGACCTTGGTGGCTCCCAGTTGTTTGGACCCCGGGCAGGCGCCAAACAACTGGTCGGGTTGCGGACGTTTGTTTTCCGGAAGAGCCAGAGAGGAATAATCTCCCTGGGGATTGGGGGAAGAACCGCCTATGTAGCCGGCATAAGTGCCCATCCACGGGGAGGAATAAATCCCCGCCTTGAGTCCGAGGCTGTGGATTTCATTGCACATGGCCTTCATGTCCGGAAAGCGCTTGTTGGGCTGGATGGCGCGGTACTTGCCGCCTCTGGCGCCCTGCCAGCAATCGTCAATGTTGACGTAGCTGTAGCCGTAGCGGGCCAGCCCGGAATTTACGAGCAGACGGGCGGTTTTCAGGATGTTTTCCTGGCTTACGCCGCCGCTGTAGGAATACCAGCTGCTCCAGCCCATGGGAGGCGTCAGGCATATTTCCTGCCCGATGCGGATGGTGATGGTTCCTTGTGTTTTGCCGTGGCTGTTGCTTGCCTGCACGGGAAAGGAATAAACTCCCGGGCGGCTGATTTTACCTGTGATGATGCCGGTTTCCTTGTCCAGCTTCAGCCCTGGAGGAAGTTTGGCGGCGGCGAAGCTCATGGGGCGTTCTCCGCTGGCGCAGACGGAGAACTGGATGGGAGAGCCGGGACGGGCTCCGAAGAGCCGCGGTTCATTCAGGAGGGGAGCCGGTGATTCCGGAGGAGTCAGGCGCAGCCCGGATTCAGGGGCCGGGTACGGGGAAGGCATTTCCTTGGAGAAAACGGGCATGGGAGCCAGGAACAGAACGGAGCAGGCGAGCGAGGGGGAAAAAGAGGGCATTGTGATGTCGAATAAAAGGTAATGAGAAAGGAAGAATTCAATTTATGAAAAGAAGCAGTCCATGGCAACGACATAGTAAGATTTCCGGAGATAAATTTTTAGATAACAGGAAAAATCTTGTTTACCTATTCAACGGTTGGGACCATTCTTATGTCTAAAACACCAACATACCATGCTTAATAATCTAACAACAAAATTTCAAGAAGCGCTGATGCAGGCGCAGCAGGCCGCGGGGCGGCTGGGAAAGCCGGAAATCTCTTCTCTTGATGTTCTGGTGGCGTTGTTGGAGCAGGAAGGCGGCATTCTGCCTCCCATTCTCCGCAAGGCATCCTGTGATCCGGGACTTCTCCTTCAGGCCGCAAAGAGTGAAGTGGCCCATGAACCCACCCAGAGCGGAGCTTCCACACAGCCGCAGATAGGCCGTGACCTGGCTACCGTGATGCAGGCCGCGGAGGAAGAGCGCAAAAAGCTCAAGGACGACTACCTCAGTGTGGAACATTTCATGCTGGGCGCCCTGGACACGCAGAACAAGGTGCACCAGCTGACCGACACGTTCGGCCTGACCAAGGACAATTATCTGGCCGCCATGAAGGAAGTGCGCGGCAACCAGCGCGTAACGGACGACAATCCGGAAGGCAAGTACCAGACGCTGGAAAAATACGGCACGGACCTGACGGCCCGCGCCCGCGCCGGAAAAATCGACCCGGTGATCGGCCGTGACACGGAAATCCGCCGCGTACTCCAGATACTTTCCCGCAGAACCAAGAACAATCCCGTGCTCATCGGCGAGCCCGGCGTAGGGAAGACCGCCATTGCGGAAGGTCTGGCGCGCCGCATCGTGAACGGCGACGTTCCGGAAAGCATGCGCAACAAGCGCATCGTGTCCCTGAACATCGGGTCCATGCTTGCCGGGGCCAAGTATCGCGGGGAATTCGAGGAACGCTTGAAATCTTTCCTGAAGGAAGTGACGGAATCCAACGGTGAAATCATCCTCTTCATTGACGAACTGCACACCATTGTGGGCGCGGGCAAGACCGAGGGTTCCATGGACGCGGGCAACCTGCTCAAGCCCATGCTGGCGCGCGGCGAGCTGCA
>CAJLLB010000041.1 GCA_905207425.1 uncultured Collinsella sp. | reverse complement strand
ATGCGGCGTGGCTGCGGCAAAGGTCGTCGCCCTCGAGCGCGCCGGCAAGGTCGTAGCTGGCATCTGCCTTGGCCGCCAGCAGGTGCTCGCGGACAGCGCCGAGCTCGGGAACCAAGCGCGGCGGCAAAATGGCCAGGCCCATGACCTCGATCAGGCCGATGTTCTCCTTTTTGATGTGGTGGTACTCAGCATGCGGATGGAATACGCCCAGCGGATGCTCGTCGGTCGTGATGTTGCAGCGAAGCGCCAGGTAGGCCTCGTAGATTTCGCCGCCGGCGTTGCCGCGGGAGTCGACGCGGCGGATGACGGGCGTCACGGTGTTGTGGGCCACGCCGTCGGCCGTGTGTGCGATGACGCCAACCGACTCATCGGTCCACTCGCGCCAAGCAAGGATAATCTTCTCGGCGGCGTCGAGCAGCTGGGCGCGGTCGTGCGATCGTAGTCGCAGCACCGAAAGCGGCCACTGTAACACGGTACCGATGACCTGGTCAAAGCCCGGCACGCTAAACTGCGAGACCTCGGCGGCGTGCATCATGGGGAACTCGTGCGCGCCGCCCTGGAAGTGGTCGTGCGACAGAATCGAGCCGCCCACGATGGGCAGGTCGGCGTTGGAGCCAATGAAGTAGTGCGGGAACAGGTCGACAAAGTCGAGCAGGCAGGTCAGCCCCTTGCGGTCGACGTGCATCGGACGATGCTCGGAGCTCATGGCAATGCAGTGCTCGTTAAAGTACGCGTACGGGCTGTATTGGAAGCCCCAGCGCTCGCCGTCGAGCTTAATGGGGATAACGCGCAGATTCTGGCGGGCGGGATGGGCGCCGCCGTCGGCTGCAGCGGAGCGTCCGGGATAGCCTTCGTTTTCGATGCAGAGCTGGCAGGCGGGATACTTCTCGCCCGTGTTTTTGGCGGCGCCGGCCGCGGCAATATCGCGCGGGTCCTTTTCGGGCTTTGACAGGTTGATGGTAATCTCGAGGTCGCCCCAGTTGGTGGGGGTGCTCCATTTGATGTTGCGCGCGATGGCGGCACGGCGCACGTAGCCGGCGTCGCAGCACAGGCCGTAGAACCAGTCGGTCGCGGCGCGGGGCTCGTTGACGCCCATGCGTCCGTTGAACTCCTCGTTTACAACCGAAGGCCTTGGCATGAGCGCGCCCATGATGCGCATGGCGATGCGGTCGCGGCCCGATGCCGTGTCCTCGGCGGCGCCGTTGGCAACAGCCGCCTCGGCAAGCGCGGCAAGTGTGCCTTCAAGGTCAAAGTTGGGCAGGGTGTCGGGGTGCAAGAGCGAGAGTTTTTCGGCCTGGAGCGCCCAGGCCATGTCGAGCGCCGGGCCCGTAGCACCGATGCACTCGAGAATGGTGTTATACGCCCAGATGCGATCGTCCTGGCCGATCATCGATCGGTGGATAGCGTACTCGATCAGGTTCTGCGCGGCCTCGCGCACGTCAGTCATTACAGCCATGCCGCGTAAGCCCCCTTGTCAGAAATTGCGTAGTGGCGGGCAGAGCCCTCGCCCAGCCAGCCGTTCATCTTGGTGATAAAGGTGTCGACCAGGTCGAGCGGCACGAAGGCCTGGATGGTGCCACCAAAGCCGCCACCGTGGATACGGACGGCGCCACGGCCGTCGAGCACGTGCTCGGCCAGTGCCAGGGCATACATCGAGGGCTGCTCGGAGCCCAGCTTGGCAACGACATTCTGTAGGTACATGGCAGAGCTGGCGCCGGACTCGCGCGTCAGGACCAGGAACTGATCGATGTCGCCGGCGTTCAGGGCAGCCCAGCGCTTATCGACCAGGCCGTTTTCGTACCAGTAGTGAACGGCGCGCAGGCAGGCGCGGTCGCCCAGCTTGGCGCGCAGCTCGGGGAGCTTGGCGTCAAAGTCCGCCACGTTTACCTCGCACAGGCGTGCCTTGCCAAACTCGGCGGCGACGTCCTGCATCTCGCGCGGAACGGCGGCGTAGTCTTCGGTGGCGGCCACGTGGTCGGCACCGACCTTAACGAGCACGAGAGCATAACCGTGATCCTCAAAGTTGAGCTCGAGCTTCTGGGTTTTAGGCTGAGCCTGATCCTCAAAGTCCATGTAGGCGAGGCCGCCCAAGCAAACGGCGGCCTGGTCCATCAGACCGCAGGGCTTGCCGTAATAGTTGTTCTCGGTGCGCTGGCTCATCTGGGCGAGCGTGACGGGCTCAATGGCGGGCGCGCCCCAGAGCGTCTCCATGGCACGACCGTACGCGGCTTCGACGGCGGCAGAGCTGGAAAGGCCGCCGCCCGAGGGGACGGAGCAGGTAAAGGCAAAGTCGAAGCCTTTGGGCTCAACGCCAAGGGCTGCGATTTCGTGGGCCATGCCGCGGACGAGGCTCGCGGACGTGCCCTTCTCGGACTCCTGAACGTCTAGCGTGTCGAGCGCGATCTCAAACGTGGGATAGCCCTCGTCGGCTACGCGAACCTTGTTGGAATCGGTTGCCACGGCGATGCCGTCGACGGCGACATCGAGCGAGCCGGCGATAACGTGGCCACCCTCGTGGTCAGTGTGGTTGCCGCTGATCTCGGAGCGGCCGGGCGCGTGCACGTAGAGCACCTGGCGGTCGCCGATGGGGCCAAACTCCTCCTCGAACAGCTTGGTGAGCGTGGCGAATGTCTTTTCGTCGGGGGTGGTCATGGGAGTCCTTTCCTTGGCGCGCCCGGGTGGGTTTTGCGTCGTTATGAGTACGTTAACAACTTAAAGCGGCATGAACCAAGTGTTCACGATACCGCACGTTACGGGCTATGTTAACGTACTCATAACACATCGCTTGTCACTTTTTGAGAATCTGGTAATCGGTAGAAATTCAGCCGTGAACGGTACTGCCGTATGGACTTATAAAGCAGAAGAGATGCAGATAGAAAAAGTAGAGTACGTTAACATGCGTCCGACGATAGCGGGCCTCGGCGCGGGATGTATTTCTGCCCGGGCCGGCATTCACGCTATTCAGATCTCGCAAGGGTGAAGGTGATCCTGTGGCAAGGCGCCCGTCCAACGATACCAGTTCGCGTCCGGTCTCCATGGCCGACGTCGCCCGCGCTGCCGGCGTTTCGCAGCAGACGGTTTCGCGCGTCGCCAACGGCTTGCCTAACGTTAACGAGCAGACGCGCCAGCGCGTGCAGGCCGCTATGCAAAAGCTCGGCTTTCGTCCGAGTTATGCCGGTCGCTCGCTGCGCGACGGCCGTTATCATTCGGTCGGCCTGTGCGTCAACGATGTCACCAAGTTCGGCAACCTCTCAATGATCGACGGCATCGCCAGCGCTGCTCGCGAGCATAATTGCGCCATCACGCTGGTCGAGATGTCCAAGACCGAGGAGTTTTCGCTTGCCGAGGCCACGCGTCGTATGGCCGCATTGCCGGTGGACGGCATCATCATCGGTATGAGTCGCATGGCGCCCGATTTTGAGACGTTTGATCCACTGCCGGGCATTGGCACGGTCATCGTTACCATGTACGCGCACCCGCGGGTGACCACGGTCGATTCCGACCATTACGGCTGCTCGCTATTGCTTATGGATCACCTGTTTGAGCTAGGGCACGAGCAGATTCGCTATATTGGCGGCCCGTCATTCTCGGTCGACGAGCAATTTCGTCGCGCCGGTTGGCAGGATGCACTCGAGCGTAAACACATCGAGCCGGCAGAGCCGCTCGAGGGCGACTGGTCTGCCAACAGCGGCTACGAGGCCGGCAGGTACCTGGCCGAGCACGATCGCACCATGACGGCGATTTACGCGGCAAACGACCAGATGGCAAATGGCGCGATTGCAGCGCTGCGCGATAGCGGTCTGCGCGTGCCCGAGGACGTGAGCGTGGTGGGCGTCGACGATTCGCTCGATGATTTTGTGGCACACAACGAGCTCACGACCGTTCGATTCGATTTGCATCAGCGTGGACGCGAGGTGTTCGAGCACGCGGTTCCCAAGGCGGGGGCAACGGACAAAACCGTTGCCATTCGTATTCCCGGCCAGCTTATCGTTCGACATACCACGGCAGCTCCGCGCACATAGTTTTTGCAGGTCAATGGCGATATATTCCGCCTCAATAACAATCGATAAGGATGCTGGCAGATAGCCGTGGCTATGAAGACGAGTGCTATGATAGACGGGCTCTTTTGTCTATCTAGGAGGCTTTGCCTGATGGAGATCACCAAGGATATCCGCTACATTGGCGTTAACGATCACGACATTGACCTGTTCGAGGGCCAGTACGATGTGTCCGAGAACGGCATGGCATACAACAGCTACGTTATCTTGGGCGAAAAGATCGCTGTCGCCGATTCAGTCGACGGCGGTTTTGTTGACGAGTGGCTCGGCAACCTCGAGGCCGTGCTCGATGGCCGCACGCCCGACTACCTGATCGTCCATCACATGGAGCCCGATCACTCCGCCGGCATCGCCGCCTTTATGGAGCGCTATCCCCAGGCGCAGATTGTTGCCAGCATGGGCGCCTTCCGTATGATGGTCAACTACTTTGGCACCGACTTCCCCGAGCGCAAGATGGTCGTCAAAGATGGCGACGTGCTCGACCTGGGCGGCCACAGCCTAACCTTTGTCGGTGCCCCCAATGTTCACTGGCCCGAGGTGCTCTTCTCCTACGAGTCCACCGACAAGGTGCTCTTTAGTGCCGACGGTTTTGGCAAGTTTGGCGCCAACGACATCGAGGATCCCGAGGGCTGGGCTTGCGAAGCGCGCCGTTACTACTTTGGCATCGTCGGTAAGTTCGGCAAGTTCGTGCAGGCCGTCCTCAAGAAGGCCGCCGACCTGGACATTCAGATCATCTGTCCGCTCCACGGCCCCGTACTGACCGAGAACCTGGGCTATTACCTCGACACCTATAACACCTGGTCGAGCTATCAGCCCGAGGACGAGGGCATCACGATCGCCTATGCGAGTGTGTATGGCCATCTGAAGGCTGCCGTCGAGGAGCTCGCCGCAGCGCTTGAGGCTCGCGGCCAGAAGGTCTCCGTCTTTGACCTGGCTCGCGACGACATGGCCGAGGCCGTTGAGGATGCGTTCCGCTACGACCGTCTGGTGCTCGCTTCCATCACCTATCAGGGTGAGATCTTCCCGTTCATGAGCACCTTTATCCATACGCTTGCCGAGCACGCCTATCAGAACCGTACGGTGGCACTCGTCGAGGCCGGCTCCTGGGCGCCCACCGCTGCCAAGGTTATGGCCAAGGAGCTCGAGGGCATGAAGGACATCACCTTGGCGCAGAACAAGGTGACCGTGCTGGGCTCGCTCAACGACGCCTCGCGCGCTCAGATCGAGGTCCTCGCCGACGAGCTTTCCAAGTAGCGATATTTCGCTTTTAACGAGCAAAACCACCACAAAGGGGACAGGCACCTTTGTGGTGGTTTTTGTTTAAGCGCCGGCGATGACGAGATTTGGGCGGGCGTCGTCGACGGTCTCGGCGATTGAGGTGGCGACGGCGCCATCGGGATCACGGTCCATCACGATGGTGTCGACATCGGTCAGCTCGGCAAAGCGGTACATGCCGCGTCCGTTAACCTTGCTGGCGTCCATGAGAGCGACGCTTTGACGGGCGGCACCGACCATAGCCGCTTTGGTCTCGGCCATCTGCGGAAAGTCGGTCGTAAAGCCGCAGCCGGGAACAAAAGCGCCAGGGCACATGACGGCAAGGTCGGCGTGGACCATTTGGAGCGCCTGCATGGTAAGTGGGCCGTACAGATAGCGATGGCCTTTGCGCAGTGCCCCGCCCAGCATGACGACATCGACCGAGGGCATGCTCTCGTCGATATAATCGGCGATGGTAATGTCGGCCGTGATAACGGTGATGCCGTCGCGTTGATCGAGGAGCCGGACGAACTCGAGCGCCGTGGTGCCCGAGTCGACGAGCAGGGTGTCACCGTCATTGACGAGTTCAATGGCGCTTTGTGCGATGGCTTGTTTGGCGGCGACGTTGACATTGATGCGGCGATCCTGCGTGGAAACAGTCAGACGCTTGTGGAGCGATACGGCGCCACCATGCGTGCGGCGCAGCTTGCCTGCTTCGGCGAGCGCGTCCAGGTCGGCGCGGGCGGTGACGGAGGACACGCCAAAGGTCTGGGCGATTTCTGCTACCTGCACCGAGGCGTTATGATCGAGCATTTCCATAATGGCGGTACGGCGTTCGTCGGCAAAAGCACGGTTGGTGGCTTGGGCCATGATTGCTCCATTCTCGGCTAAATTTGCAGGAATTGTGTTGACTCTATTTTCGTTCATTTTCTTTTTGAGTAAGATAACACCTTTCGATTACTTATCTTTTCTATAAAAGAAAGATGCTGAACGCTCAAAATTCAATATCGAACATGTCCACTCGGCTCAAATTCCTTCCGTTTACTTTTCAAAAACGACTGTATTGACCTGCATGGGCTCAATATCTCGCACGTGCAAAGCCGCTGAATTTCATACAATGAGCGCAGTAAAACGCAAGGTAAAACGCCTTGTGAACAACTACGCCCGATGTCCAGATGCGGGCGAGGGAGAGGAGCAAACGCTCATGGCACTTGTTACCACCGAAAAGATGCTCAAGGACGCTCAGGCCGGCCACTACGCCGTCGGCGCGTTCAACGTCGAGAACCTCGAGTTTGTTATGGCCGTTCTGGCCGCTGCCGAGGAGACCAAGTCCCCCGTCATCATGCAGACCACCCCGGGCACCATCAAGACCGCTGGTCTGGACTACTTCTACGGCATGGTCAAGGCTGCCGCCGAGCGCGCTTCCGTGCCCGTCGCTCTGCACCTCGATCACGGCGATGGCTATGACCGCTGCATGCAGGCTTTCCGCACCGGCTACACCTCTGTCATGATCGACGGCTCGCACGAGTCCTTCGAGGACAACATCGCCCTGACCAAGTCCGTCGCCGATGCTGGCCGCGCCATGGGCGTGCCCGTCGAGGCCGAGCTCGGTAAGGTTGGCGGCAAGGAGGACGACGGTCCCGCGGTTGAGGGCGAGAGCCCCTACACCGATCCTGCCGAGGCCAAGGAGTTCGTCGAGCGCACTGGCTGCACCTCGCTGGCTATTGGCGTTGGCACCAGCCACGGTGTGTACACGAGCGATCCGCACATCGAGCAGTCCGTGGTCAAGGCCATCCGCGACGCCGTCGACGTGCCGCTGGTTCTGCACGGCACCTCTGGTGTGCCCGATGAGCAGGTCGCCGAGGCCGTGAAGAACGGCATCTGCAAGGTTAACTACGCTACCGAGCTGCGTCAGGCCTACACCAAGGGCTTCATGGCCTACATGGCCGAGAACCCCGCCTGCTTCGATCCCAAGAAGCCGGCCAAGGAGGGCATGCGTGAGATCACCGAGCTGGTTAAGATCCGCATGACCAACCTCAACTCTGTGGGCAAAGCAGAGTAACAGCAAGGGTACTCCGACTCGCTACATATCCCGGGGAGGGACGAGGGCTTAGTTCCCCAATCGTCCTCGGGCATGCAAAAAGCCTCGCTGCGCACTTCGTGCGGCGAGGCTTTTTGCCCCCTGCGGAAAGATTGGGGAACTAAGCCCTCGTCCCTCCCAGGTTGACCTACTCGAGGTCGTCGCCCTTGTGGTGTTGGGGCTGAAAGGGTTAGGCTCGGGGGTTATTTGGGTGTTAGGGTTAGTAGGTCGTTGGGGGTTTTGAGGTTGTAGGTGGCGTTTGGGATGTCTTGGTGTGATCCCCATGCCGCTCTGGCAAAACTGACCCCTGCCGAAGTTGCGCATTGTTCGTCGTAGACGGTGTCGCCAACGTAGACGACGTTGCCAGGATTCGCGCCCGTACGCCGGAGATATTCGAGCATGGGTGCGGGTGCGGGTTTATGTTCGGTTGTGTCTTCGACAAGGATGATGCGCTCAAAATATTTATCGAAACCAAGGGGTGCAATTTCTTTTGCGTATTCGTCGCGCGCACGTGAGGAGACGATGCCAAGTTTGCAGCCGCTATCGGCGAGTGTTGCGATGACTTCAAGCAAACCTGGAAACACGCTGATGGTGCTTTTAAAGCTGGCGGCAACTTGGCACCAGCGATCCAACGTTGCCTGCGAGTAGATTCCGAGTTTCTCAAGGGCATCCTTGCCGGGTATGCCGAGGGCAAATTCAAGCTCGTGTCGGGGGAGCGTTTTGCCGGTCTCTTCTTGGACAATCTGGACAAGCGATGATAGAACGCTTTCTTCTGTATCTGCCAATGTCCCATCAACGTCAAATACGATATGGTCAAAGTGCTTCATATGATTGCTCCTCTCTGTTGTTTGCCTGCAAGTTTGATGCGGTGACAGAAGAAAGGCTAGCGGGATTTCTGCCTGGTGCTATCGAGATTCTGCCTCGCTGCTCGATAGCTCGAAGGAGTGCACCCCATTTGTTTTTTAAATACCTGGCCAAGATGGCTTGCTGTCGCAAAGCCGCATTGGCGCGCGACTGTCTGGACCGTTCGCGTGGTGTGTGCCAAAAGTTCGCAAGCACGGTTTACGCGGTATGCGCGCAGATATGCCGCCGGGGTCGTTCCTGCGCAAGCTTCGATAATGCGGTAACACTCTCTTTCGCTTACGCCGGCTGCAGATGCCATCTGGGGCACATCTATAGCGGCTGCATAGTTTGCGCGGATATAGTCCAGGATTGCCTTGAACTGTACGTCGCGGTTGGTCATCCAAGAGGCGTTGTCGGAGGAAAAGAGCGGTTCGGCCTTGGCGTAAATCTGAATCCAGAGCCCTGACAAGCTATTCCGAAGCGCCATCTCGTTCTGCGGCCGTTGAAGGTCGTGGTTAAAGGAACTCTTTAGCAAATCGATAAAGGACATATCGTCGGGGTTGGTGGGCGACCATTTGAGCACATCGACGCCTCGACATTGCAGCAAAGGATTGATATAGCGCTTTTGAAGGCGTCCCGCGGGATCGCCGAGCATCGACGGCTGAAAGATATGCAGCATTTGAATGGCTGGCGCCGAATTGGGCGATTGCAGCGTGCTGTGCAAAACGCCGCCGTTGATAAAGCCGGCGGACCCTTCCTCAAAGCGCACGTGTTTATGAGCCGCGCGCGTTCGATAGTCAATCGCTCCCTGCTCCATGTAGAAAAGCTCAACTTCGGAATGCCAGTGCCAGGGGACGGAATTGCCCGGATAGCGAGCGAATTCTGCGCGTTCGGCAATATAGGGCCAGTCTTCGGCGGTCTCGGGAAACGCTTCCTCGCGTCCTCCGCGGTGCAATTCTATGTGATCCATGTTTCGCATGGCATCAGTATAAAGCGCGATGGGCTTAGATTGCTCTTGCCTGTTCGGGGAACGCCTTGTCTAGGGATGCTTGGAGCTTTTCGAAGGATGCTCGTAAGTTGAGGCTCTGATCGGCTGAGCGCTTGGTTTTTGTGGTGGGGGAGTCGAGGAGACCGTTTCTCTGTGTCGGGGGGAAGGAGAAAAGGTTTGCATGTTTTAGGGATGGCTGCTGTGCTGCGTCATTGGAAGAATGCATGCTTATGCGGCCTCCTCGATGTCCACCAAAAGATTGCGCTCGGGGTATGCTGCTAGGTCCCGTGCGTTGGCAGTATTATGCCGCGGCTGCTGCAAAGAAGCGCTAAAGAAAGGCTTAACCTGGTTTGGCGTTACGATGAAACCGCAGGTCAAAGCTATTGAGTAACACTCTTGAAAGGTTTTGAGCTTAAGGGCTTTCTAAGGTTTGTGGCGCGGATGTGGCTTGCCTGTGTGGGGCGTGTGGACGGCTCGTTCCTAGCGCTGCGGTGCGGCGGCGCGTACTTGTTCGATGACCTTTTCCATCGTGGCGTCGATGCGGTCCTTTTTGAGTTCGCATTCCCAGATGGTTATAGGCGTCCAGCCCATTTGAGTGAGTGCTGCCACGGCAGCGCGGTCGCGCTCGACGTTGCGACGGAACTTTGCCTCCCAAAACTCAACGTTGCGCTTGGGCTGGCTAGGGTTGCATTTGGGGCAGCGATGCCAAAAACAACCGTTGACGAAGATGGCGATCTTGCGCCCGGGAAAGGCGATGTCGGGCTTGCCGGGAACCTTCCATTCCAAGCGATAACCCGTAAGGCCCGCTGCGCGCAGGCGCTGGCGAACGAGCAACTCGGGCTTGGTGTTGGCACGCTTGTTGCCCTTCATAGACTTTTTGATGGCGGCGCGCCGGCGGACCAGTTCGCGCTCGTCAGCGGAGAGGTCCGAGGTATCGATGTCGTCGAGCAGACCGGGCTTGGGACGTTTTTTGCTGCGGCGCTTAGGTGCGCGCTTGGGCTTGGCGGCTGTGTTGGGCGCGGCGTCATCGGCGGAGCTTGCCTCGAGCCGGTCTTCCTTCAGCTCAATCAGGGCATCAATGAGCCCCTTGTCGGCGGGCATCCACTCAACCGTGGCAAGCGAGGTGCGCGGAATCCAGCGGATATCGAGCTGGCGGTCGTGCTTCTGGGGTTCATCGGATTCATCGGCGAGCGAGCAGTAGTAACACTCCATCGAGAGATGGAAATCGGGGTAGTCGTACTCAACGGTGTAGAAATCGCGCAGGTTGGTGACTTTTACCTGCAGCTCTTCCATGAGCTCGCGGCGCACGGCGTCTTCGGGCGTCTCGCCGCGCATGAGCTTGCCACCGGGGAACTCCCAAAGTCCCTGCATGTCGCCATAGCCGCGCTGCACGGCCAGTAGCTCGTCGGATCTTTCCTTGCGAATGATCCCAGCGGCAACATGAACAGTCTTCAACAGGAGTCCTCTCTCAATATCAACACGTGGCAGGGCGGCTACCCCTACCTTACACAACGGTAAGGCAAGCGTAAGCCATATCGATGGTAGCCGACTCGTCTTCTTGCGACTATAGATGCCGTAGACTAATTGCAAGAAAGGACTCGGTATGCAAACCACGCACATGGCGACCCCGGTACTGGAGGTCGCGCATCTCGAAAAGGTATACGGAGCGCTAGGCAACGTGACCCGCGCGCTCAACGATGTCAACTTTACGGTCAACCGCGGCGAATTCGTGGGCATCATGGGCGCTTCGGGCTCGGGCAAGTCGACGTTGCTCAACTGCGTTTCGACCATCGATAGCGCCACGAGCGGCACGATCCGCATCAACGGGCAGGACGTGACGCGCATGAAGCAGGCTAAGCTTTCGCAGTTCCGCCGCGAGGAGCTCGGCTTTATCTTCCAGGACTCCAACCTGCTCGATACGCTCACGGCACGCGAGAACATCGCCCTGCCGCTCACCATCGCCCGCACAAACTCGGCAGAGATCTCGACCCGCGTGCAGGATGTGGCAGCGCGCCTGTCCATCAGTCAGGTGCTCGACAAGTATCCCTACCAGATGTCCGGCGGTCAGCAGCAGCGCGTTGCCGCGGCTCGCGCGCTCGTCACCGACCCCACCATGATCATGGCCGACGAGCCCACCGGCGCCCTCGATTCTAAAAGCGCTCGTCTGCTGCTCGAGAGCCTGGAGGCCCTTAACCGCCGCCTACGCGCCACCGTGCTCATGGTCACGCACGACAGCTTTGCCGCCAGCTACACGAGCCGTGTGCTGTTTATTCGCGACGGCAAGATCTTCACCGAGCTGCGCCGCGGCGACACCGACCGCCGAGAATTCTTCGACCGCATTATGGAGGTCGTTGCCATGATGGGCGGTGAGGGCTCCGATGCTCTGTAAACTCGCTTGGGGCAACGTCCGCCGTGCCGGCCGCGACTACCTCGTCTACCTTTTGACGCTCACCCTGGGCGTCACGGTCTTCTATGCCTTTAACACCATCTCGATGCAGGTCGACATCGCCGGAATCGATGAAGAGGGCTTGGCGCAGGTTATGGGCAGCATACTCGGCGACCTGACGTACTTTTTGGCCGGTGTCATGGCCTTTTTGATGGTGTACGCCAATAACTTCATCATGAAACGCCGCAAGAAGGAGTTTGGCCTGTACCAGGTGCTCGGCATGGGGCGCGGACGCGTCGCCACGATCATGGCGCTCGAGACGGTGATCGTCTCGGTCGGCGCCTTTGTCGCCGGCATTGTGCTGGGCGTGGGACTCTCCCAGCTCATGACGTTCTTTACGGCCTCGCTCTTTAAGACACAGATCGCCAATTTCCACTTCTTTTTCTCGGTGCATGCGTTCAGCCTGACCCTTGCCTGCATGCTCGTAATGTTTGTGCTCACGCTACTGCTGAACCTTCGCGCCGTGCGTCGTACCAAACTAATCGAGCTTATGGGTGCCGAGCGTCGCAACGAGAGCATCAAGACACGCAACCCCTGGATCGCGATTGCCATCTTTGCCGTGGGCGTGGCGCTTGTGGGCGTGGCCTATTACCGTCTGCTACGTGATGGGTTCCCGCTAACCGCGACGGACAGCAAGCTGCAAGAGGCCATGACCCAGTTTGGTATTACGACCGCTATGGTTACCGTGGGCACCTTTGCCCTGTTCTGGGGACTCTCGGGCATGCTTATCAAGCTGCTGCAGAGCCTGCGCGGCGTGTATTGGCGCGGCCTCAACATGTTTACCGTGCGCCAGCTTGCGGCCAAGGTCAACACGGTGTGCTTTTCGATGGGCGTCATCGCGATGCTCCTGTTTTTGGCCATCACCTCGGTGACGTGCGGTATGTCGATTGCCAACGTGATGAACGAAAACCTGGAGCGCTATAACCCTGTTGATGTGTCTCAGACGTATGTCTATTACACGCCCGATACGCTCGACTTCTACAAAGAGTCTTTCAATCCGTCTGAAGCCGATCGAATGGTGCTGGCCGATAGTACGGTCGATTTGTACTCCGCATGGCACGGCGATCCATGGCACGGCGATCGTAAGGGCAAGTCGGCGGACAACAACGACGAGACCGGCAAGAAGGTCAATATCGCCGATGTTGCCGGCGAGCATGTACAGATCGATTCGTATCTGAGTTACCCGGTTGGCGGCTCGAATCCTTCGGTGACCCCAAGTGAGATGTGCAAGACCATGGGCGAAAAGCTTCCCAAGGCGTTCGGGGGTAGCAATGCCGATGCGATGGGTCTGTTTGTGACGCCGGCGAGCCAGTACAACAAACTGCGTCAGATGATGGGCGAGGAGCCGGTGAGCATTGGCCGCGACCAGTACTTGCTTACGTGTGATATGGGCGGCGAGCTGGTCGACCTGTACACCAAGTATATGGCTGGCGGCCATGCCCTTACCTTGGGCGGGCATACACTCAAGCCCGCAACCGATAAGTCGGACGAAGATACGGCGGCCATCGCCAACTCGGCGATGGGCAGTAATCCGGGTACCGTCGTCGTTGCCGATGAGCTGTTGTCCCAACTTAATCTGCAGCCGTATTCCAGTAGCCTGCTCGTTAACTACAAACAGGGGATGGATACGACCAAGGCAGACGAGAGCATTAAATACACTCTGCTCGACAATCTGCTCGTTGACGGCAAAGAGCCAGGGTCGTGGGGAATCTTTATCACACGCTCCGAGATGTACACACAAGCAGCGCAAATGAACGGTCTTATTAGCTACCTAGCCATCTACATCGGCTTTGTATTGGTCGTTGCATGCGCGGCGATTCTGTCGATCCAGCAACTCTCCAACGTGGCCGACGGCAGCCGCAGCTATCGTGTGCTGGCACAGATCGGCTGTGAGGACCGCCAGATTTGCCATTCGGTGATGGCGCAACAAGCGGTATTCTTCCTGTTCCCGCTGGCAGTGGGCCTGGCGCACTCCTTTGTGGCACTTAAGGTGATCATCGAGCTGGTGAGCATTTTCGGAAATATGAGCATCGGCGGCACCGTGGGCCTCACCTGTGCGATCTTCCTGGCAGCCTACGGTGGCTACTTCCTGGTGACCTACCTCATGAGCGCCGGCATGGTACAAGCTGCTATCGCCATCCGTTACAGCGAATAAGCGACCTAAAGCAAAACAATCGCAGGTTGAGCATAAGTCAGACACTATGACCCAATCCAGGGGCACGGAAACGACAGGAGCCCCCGCTCGTGA
>CAJLLB010000040.1 GCA_905207425.1 uncultured Collinsella sp. | reverse complement strand
TATCCTGCTGGCAGTCGCGCTGCATAAGGCAGCCCATGGAGATGAGCGGCATGGTCGCAAAGCCAAACTCCTCGGCGCCCAGCAAGCAGGCGACGGCAACATCGGTGCCGTCCATGAGCTTGCCGTCGGCCTCGAGCACCACGCGGGAGCGCAGGCCGTTTTGCAGCAACGTCTGCTGGGCCTCGGCAAGGCCGAGCTCCAACGGCAGACCGGCATGCCAAATGGAGTCGCGCGCCGCGGCACCCGAGCCGCCGTTATGGCCGCTGATCAAGATCTTGTCGGCAGCGCCCTTAGCCACACCGGTGGCGATGGTGCCGACGCCGGCCTCGCTGACCAGCTTGACCGACACGCGCGCGCCGGGGTTGGCGTTCTTAAGGTCAAAGATCAGCTCCGCCAAGTCCTCGATGGAGTAGATGTCGTGGTGCGGCGGAGGCGAGATCAGGCCGATGCCGGGCGTGGACTGACGAACCTCGGCGATCCAGGGGTAGACCTTCTTGCCGGGCAGGTGTCCGCCCTCGCCGGGCTTGGCGCCCTGGGCCATCTTGATCTGAATCTCGAAGGCACTGCACAGGTAGCGGCTCGTCACGCCAAAGCGCGCGCTTGCCACCTGCTTGATGGCGGAGTTCTTGGAGTCACCGTTGGCCAGCGGGGTCTCGCGACGCGGATCCTCGCCGCCCTCGCCCGAGTTGGAGCGGCCGTGCAGGCGGTTCATGGCGATGGCCATGCACTCGTGTGCCTCTTTGCTGATGGAACCGTACGACATGGCGCCGGTGTTAAAGCGGCGGACGATGTTGAGCGCGGGCTCCACCTCGTCGAGCGAAACCGGCGTGCGGCCGCTGGCATCAAAGTCCAGCAGGTCGCGCAGGCGCACGGCACGGCCGGTGCGGTGCAGGCGGGCGCTGTACTCCTTAAAGGTGTCGTAGCTGTCCTCGCGGCAGGCGGTCTGCAACAAGTAGACAGTCTGCGGATCGATCAGGTGATCCTCGCCGCCGAGCGGGCGCCACTTGGTCAGGCCCAGTGTGGGCAGTTGATCGGGAGCCGGGCTCTTAAGGATAGCGAGCGCGGCGTCGTAGCGCTCATTTTGCTCGCGTTCGACGTCCTCGACACTCATACCGCCCACACGGCTCACCGTGCCGGCGAAGTACGCGTTGACGAACTCCGGCGTAAAGCCCACGGCCTCAAAGATCTGCGCCGAATGGTAGCTCTGCACCGTGGAGATGCCCATCTTGGACATGATGGAGACGATGCCCGCTGTCGCGGCCTTATTGTAGTTGGCGATGCCCTGCTCGGCCGTCACATCCAAATCGCCGCGTGCCGCCAGATCGCGGATGCACGCATGCGCGTTGTACGGATAGATGCCGCTCGCGGAGTAGCCCACCAGTGCCGCAAAGTCGTGCGGGGACACAGCGTCGCCGCACTCCACCACGATGTCGGCAAAGGTACGCACGCCGGCGCGGATCAGGTGGTTGTGCACGCAGCCCACAGCGAGCAGCGACGGCACGGGCACCTCGCCCGCAGCGGCACGATCGCTCAACACCACGATGTTCACGCCGTCGCGGACCGCAGCCTCAACGTCCTCGGCAAGCTGCTTGAGCGCAGCCTGCAGTGCGCCCTCGCCGACGTCGCGGCGGTAGACGGCACGGAAGCGGCGAGTCTTAAAGCCCACGCGGTCGATGGCGCAGATGCGGTCAAACTCCTCCTCGTTGAGCAACGGGCGCTCCAAGCGCACCAGCTGGCAGGCCGTGCGGGAATCCTCGAGCAGGTTGCCGTGGTTGCCCAGATAGAGCGTGGTCGAAGTCACCATGTGCTCGCGCAGGGCATCGATTGGCGGATTCGTGACCTGGGCGAACAGTTGATAGAAGTAATCGAAGAACGAGCGCGTCTTCTTGGACAGGCAGGCCAGCGGCGCATCGATGCCCATCGAGGCGAGCGGCGCCTTGCCCTGCCGGGCCATGGGACGCACGACCTCGTCAACGTCATCCCAGTGGTAGCCGAGCTTGGCCATACGCACGGCGGCGGGCACCCCGGCGTCCTCGGCGGGCGTTGTCGCAACGGGCTCATCGAGCGCGTCAACGGTCAGCGTCTCCTCGGCAATCCAATCACGGTAGGGCTTTTCCTTGGCGTAACGGGCGCGCAGCTCGTCGTTGTAGATGACGCGGCCGCGGGCAAAATCGACCTCGAGCATCTGGCCCGGTCCCAGGCAACCGCTCGTCAGAATGTTCTCGGGGCGCACCTCGATGGTGCCCACCTCGCTTGCCAGCATAAAGCGGCCGTCGCGCGTCACGTAGTAGCGAGCCGGGCGCAGGCCGTTACGGTCGAGGGCGGCACCCAGCGTGCGACCGTCGGTAAAGGCGATGGCCGCCGGGCCATCCCACGGCTCCATGAGCATGGACTGGTAGGCGTCGTAGGCGCGGCGTTCCTCGCTCAGATTGTCGTCGTGGTCCCACGGCTCGGGCAGCAGCATGGACGCGGCACGCGTGAGCGGGCGACCGTTCATGACCAAGAACTCGAGCACGTTGTCCAGAATCGCGGAGTCGGAGCCCTCGCGGTTGATGATGGGCATCACACGCTCAAGATCGTGCTGCAGCACGGGGCTGTACAGATTGGGCTCGCGGGCGCGAATCCAGTTGACGTTGCCCTTGAGGGTGTTGATCTCGCCGTTGTGGATGATAAAGCGGTTGGGGTGCGCACGCTCCCAACTGGGCGTGGTGTTGGTGGAGTAGCGCGAGTGGACGAGCGCCACGGCCGTTTTGACGGCGGCGTCGTTGAGATCGATGAAGAAGCGGCGCATCTGCGTGGCGACCAGCATGCCCTTGTACACGATGGTGCGCGAGCTCATGGAGCACACGTAGAAGATCTTGTCGCGCAGGGCAAACTCAGCGTCGGCCTTCTTCTCGATAGTGCGGCGGCACACGTACAGGCGGCGCTCGAAGGCATCGCCGGCGGGCGTGTCGTCCGGACGGCCCAGGAAGGCCTGCAGGATAGTGGGCATACAGGCGTGGGCCGTCTCGCCCAGGTCGTGCGGGTCAACCGGCACCTCGCGCCAAAAGAGCAGCGGCACGCCGGCCTCGGCGCAGCCCTCCTCAAACACGCGGCGGGCATCCTCTACGCCCTTCTCGTCCTGCGGGAAGAACAGCATGGCCACGCCATAGTCGCCCTCTGCCGGCAGAATCTGGCCACACTTTTGAGCCTCTTTACGGAAAAAGTGATGCGGAACCTGGAACAGGATGCCGGCGCCGTCGCCGGTGTTCTTCTCGAGTCCCGTGCCGCCGCGGTGCTCCAAGTTGACCAGAATGGACAGTGCGTCGTCCAGGATCTGGTGATGGCGCTCGCCGTTGATATCGGCAAGCGCGCCGATGCCGCATGCATCGTGGTCGAATTCGGGGCGATAAAGGCCCTGCTGCTGAGCGGAATCTGCCTGCATCGCGATCCTCCCCTAGATATTAGACAGTCAGTTGAATAGGCATACTAGGAGCACCGCCGGCCCGTTGTGTTTCCCACCCGTTTCGAAACAATCGCGTAACGCACGCCCTACGAGTGGACACCGCCGACCTCGAGGGCGACAACATAGGCCCCAAGTTCGGCCTGTAAGCTCACCGCTTCAAACATCTCAATCTGTAACAGTAAGACCCAATTTCGACGACTAACTGTTACAGATCAAGATGTTTTCGAGAGACGGTTCCGAATGTCTCAATCTGTAACACGAAGGGTCAGTTTTGGCGGTCAGCTGTTACAGATCGAGATTTTCCATAGGACCATTTCTTCCTGTCTTGATCTGTAACACCTAGACCCAATTTCCATCCCCAGTTGTTACAGATCAAGACATTTCGGCAACCCCCTTTCCCCACCCCATTCAAATACAACTATTTTGTTAGTCATAGTTAACTTTTGAGCCTAAAACGGGTATCCTTTGCGGCGTCAAACAAACGGCACGCAGGAGCGCACCATGCTCAACCATCTCAAACAACACTTTGGCTCGCACCGCACCGGCGGTCACGGAGGCCTAGACATTGCGCGGCATATCGGCCCCGGGCTGCTCGTGACCGTCGGCTTTATCGACCCGGGCAACTGGGCCTCCAATATGGCCGCGGGCTCGCAGTTTGGATACGCGCTGCTGTGGATCGTCACACTGTCCACGATTATGCTCATTGTGCTGCAGCACAATGCGGCGCACCTGGGTATCGCCACGGGCGCCTGTCTTGCCGAGGCCACGACACGTTACCTCCCCCGCTTCGTCGGGCGCACGGTGCTCGCCAGTGCCTATCTCGCGACCATCGCCACCGCCATGGCCGAAGTCCTGGGTGGCGCGATTGCCCTTCAAATGCTCTTTGGGCTGCCCGTGCGCGCAGGCTGCGTCATCGTGGCGGCGGCATCGATGGCGATGCTCATGACGAGCTCCTACAAGCGCGCCGAGCGGTGAATCATTGCCTTCGTGGGCGTGGTAGGACTCTCGTTTTTGGCCGAGCTTGCGCTGGTCAAGGTCGACTGGCCGCAAGCCGCCACAAGCTGGATTACGCCCAGCATGCCCACCGGCTCGGCCGCGATTATCGTGAGTGTCCTGGGCGCGGTCGTTATGCCCCACAACCTCTTTCTGCACTCCGAGGTCATCCAATCCATGCACTTCGAAGGCCAAGGCGAGCAAGTTATCGAAGAGCGTCTGCGCTATGAGCTCTTCGACACGCTCTTTTCGATGGGCGTGGGCTGGGCAATCAACTCGGCCATGGTCATCCTGGCCGCAACGACCTTCTTTGCGCACGGCATTGTCGTAGACGACCTCGCCGTCGCAGCGGCCACGCTCTCCCCCATCTTGGGCCCGGCGAGCTCGACTATCTTTGCGGTGGCGCTGCTGTTTGCGGGCCTCTCGAGTAGTGTGCCGGCGGGCATGGCGGCAGGCCCCATCCCCGCGGGCATGTTCGACGAGGAATACGACATCCACGACCGACATTCCTCGATTGGGGTGGCGGCATGTTTCGTCGGCGCAGTGGCGGCGTGTCTGGTCGTCCCAAATCCTTTTGAAGGTCTCATCTGGAGCCAGGCGCTGCTGTCGCTTCAGCTGCCGATCACGGTTTTCGTGCTTATACGGCTCACCAGCTCGCGCCGCGTCATGGGCAGATACGCCAATTCACGCCCGCTCAACACGCTGCTCGTAGGAATCGGTGCCATCGTGACGATTCTCGACATCGTGCTGCTAACGGGGATGTAATTGGGATGGCGTGACTGTCCAGATATAACGTCTCAATCTGTAACACGTAAGGCCGTTTTAAACCGTCAGATAAATCAAAAAGGCCCCGGCCGAGAATTCGACCGGGGCCCTTGGACAGAGCTATGTTCGGCTTTCGCCGTGTGCCTACGAGTTACTCCTCGACGAGCTCAAACTCATCGGGGCCGACGCCGCAGACCGGGCATACGTAATCCTCGGGCAGCTCGGGCGTGTCGACCTCAACCTCGTAACCGCAAACGGTGCACACAAACTTATACGTCTTCTTCTCCTCAGCCATGATGTTCTCCTCTCGAACGCGACTGGTGATGTACTTCGTTTATTAGTATAGATTCTCAATAATATAATGCAAGTATTTTTAGAACATTTCTAGCCTTGATACGATGAAGCCTTGGGCGGCGTCTTGCCCTTCAAGACCTTGTGATAGTAGTCATAGGTCAGCGGGGCCTCGCCGCTCAAGCGCTCGGCGTCCTCCACCTCGCCGATAAAGAGCAGGTGCGTGCCCACGTCCACGGTATCAATCAGACGGCAGCTAAACAGCGCCGCCGCGTGCTCGGGCACATAGGGCATGCCCAGAGCGGTCTCGTGGGTCTCGTACTTGGCAAACTTGTCGTAATCGCTGCTGGTGCGGAAGCCAAAGTTGCCGATATAGAGCATGTCGGCGGTCTGGTCAATCACGGTCAGCGCAAAGGCCTTAGCCGATGCGATTACGCCGGACGTGACATTTTCCTTGTTCACGGCAATCGAGATGCGCGGCGGGGCGGATGTCACCTGCACTGCTGTGTTGATAACGCAGCCGGCACGCAGCCCGTCTGCCACGGCGCTCACCACGTACAGGCCACTCGGCATGGTAAAGAACGCAGTTTTGTCCATAACGATCACTCCCCTAACTCGGGATTGAGCCTCATGGATGTATGTACCCACAAAAAAGGCGACGCACATACCGAACGCCGCCTTTGAGACATATGTGTCAGAACAGTAAGCAAGATGGAACGCCCGCAGTTGCGGTGAAATAGAGACTGAATAGCCCCTCAAACAGGCAAAACAGTCCGTATTCCACCGCAACTTATGAAGGGCGGTCAGCGATTACGCTCCTTAAGCGCACGATCGATTTCGCGCTGAACGTCGCGCTTGGCCATATCCTCGCGCTTGTCATAGAGCTTCTTGCCGCGACCCAGACCCAGCAGCAGCTTTACGCGGCCGTCGGTATTAAAGTAGAGCTCCAACGGAACCAGCGCATAACCACGGTTGCGAAGTTTGCCGTCAAGAAAGTCGATCTCCTTACGGTGCAGCAGCAGACGACGCCGACGGTCGGGATCGCGATTCCACACGCCACCATGGCTATAAGGATGGATATGCAGGCCGACGAGCCAGCACTCCCCGCCGCGGATCAGCGCGAAGGTATCGGTGATCTGACAGGCGCGCTCGCGAATCGACTTGACCTCGGTGCCGCTCAGCTCAATACCGCACTCAAACGTCTCATCGATAAAGTACTCGTGATGTGCCGAGCGATTCTTGGAAATGAGCTTGCGCTCGCGCTTACTGGGCATCGCCGGCCTCCTTGGCGCCATCGGCGTTTGAGCCCGCAGCCTCGCGCTTTGCCTTGCGCTCGGCATTGAGCTCGGCATCGCTCTCGCGCACCAGCTTGATAATCGCCGCGCAGGCCTCCTCGCCCACCAAGTCGCGAGCACGCACCGTCAGGCGCGTCGCCTCCTGCTTGTCGCCGTCGCTTGCAGCATCGGTCGCGCACATAATCAGGCAGATGGCAATCTCGGCCGAAGGCGAGGTCGGAACGCCTTGCAGGGCTAGTTCACCCATCACGTGCTCGTCGCTCTCCTCGGCGGCATCCGGATAGGTAGTATGGATCTTGTTGAGCAGGCGCGTCGTATGCGCATCGTTGGGCGCCAGGCGCAGCGCCAGACGCGCGCAGCCCACGGCAGCCGAAACGTTCTCGGTCTCGGGCTCCAAGAAGTACTGACCTAGATTGGCGTAAGCGCGGGCGGCGCACTTGCCATCGCTTGCACGCTCCAGCACCGAGAACGAGAGCGATGCCCATTCCTGCTTGTCCTCGAGAGCGCGGAACAGCTCGGCCAGATCCAGGCGGTAGTTGCAGTTCATGGGGTCCCAGCGCACGGCCTGCATCAAGGCGTTGCGAGCACTCACATAATCCTGCTGGCGAATGTAGGCAAACGCCATGTCAGAGTACAGGCGGTCAAACGGCACCTCGACCTGCACGAGCTCGCGCGGATCCTTCTCCACGCGGCGATAGGCCAAGCGCTCAAACTTGCTATCGAAGCTAAAGTATTGACGCTTCTCCTCCGTCTTGCACTCAGCGTCGATATACTCCTCGGCGAGCTCCACCAGACGCTCCAGCAGCGGCGTCGCCGTAGCCAGGTCGCCCTGCGCCAGATAGTTCTCGGCATACGTGATGTCTTGCAAGCTGATGGGCAGATCCATGGCTACTCCTCGATCCGGGCGGCAGACTCAACGCGCGCCTTAAGCATCGGTCAATACACAAAACCCGGGTCTCTTACGAGGCCCGGGCATTCAATTTTGGTAGCCCGTACCAGATTCGAACTGGTGATCTCCGCCTTGAGAGGGCGGCGTCCTAAACCGCTAGACGAACGGGCCACGTGACATCTGCACTGCCGTGCTGCGAGGAAATATATTACGGGACAAAAAACGTCAGCGCAAGAAGAAATTCCAAATTGCCGAAAAATTGTCGGCAGGTTATGGAACACGCAGGTAAACTAGGTAGCTAATTCAAGTTGAGATGGACCAAAAGAGCTTCGCGATCGTTGGGAATGTTGTCTTCGATCACGGCGTCGAGGGCGGCGTTGAGTAGCTGGCCTAGCTCGGGTCCCGGTTTAACGCCTGCACGGATCAAGTCGCCGCCGTTGATGGCGAGCATCTTGAGCGTATAGGGCTCCCCCGCCTCCAGTAGCTCGTGCGCCAGCGCGCGCATTTCCTCGATTGTCTCGACATAATAGAAGCACGATGGGGCCTTGCCAAGCGTGTCAGCACGCTTGAGGTCCATGAGCTCGTCAATCAGGCGGGCCGTGTCGACGCCCTCGCCCGAAAGCGCGCGCATCATATTGAGCAGGCAGGAGCGCTCGGGGCGCAGCGGCTTATCGTGATATTTAATGAGCAGGCACACGTCGTGCACCAGGTCGTGCGAGAGCGCCAGGCAATCCATAATGACGCGCGCTTTCTTGGCGCCGAGCTCGGGATGACCGTAGAAGTGTCCGCTGCCGGCGTGATCGACCGTAAAGCACTCGGGCTTGGACACATCGTGCAAAAACGCCGCCCACATAAGGCTCGACGAGGGCGCGACGCCGTCGCACAGCGCCAGCTCCCCTGCCACCGTCAGCACGCGGGCGATATGCTCGTAGACGTTAAACGCATGATAGACACTTCGTTGATCAAACCCGCGGCCCGCTGCCAACTCGGGCACGGCGGCGCAGATAAGCTCGGGGTAGCGAAGCATGGCGTCTCCCCCATGACCGGTCGAAAGAATGCCCTCGAGCTCAATACCCACACGCTCGCGCGCCACGGCATCGAGCAACGGCGCACATTCGGCCAAAGCCTGTTTGGTCGCGGGTTCAATCATAAAGTCCAGGCGGCAGGCAAAGCGCACCGCACGCAGCATGCGCAGGGCGTCCTCGTTAAAGCGACACTTGGGATCGCCGACAGCGCGAATCAGCTTTCGCTCCAAGTCACCCTGGCCGCCGTAGCGGTCGACAAGCCCGCGCTCGGGATGCCAGGCCATGGCGTTGACGGTAAAGTCGCGGCGCGCCAAATCGTCCTCGAGCGAGGCGGCACGCTCCACACTCTGGGGATGGCGACCATCGGTGTAAAAGCCATCCAGACGGTACGTGGTGACCTCGATACGCTCGCCATCGGAAATAGCCGTGATTCCGCCAAATTTAATGCCCGACTCCACGACCGCGATGCCGGCGGCCTCGAGCGCCACTTTGGACTCCTGCCACAGGCCGCTACAGCACATATCAACATCGTGGCTGGGGCATCCCATCAGGGCGTCGCGCACCCATCCGCCAACGTACCAAGCCTCAAGACCGGCTGCCTCGAGCGCACGCAGGACACGGATGGAGGCATCGGACGGTTGCGTACCGTTGAGCGAAACATTGCACATGCCTATGGCCTCCTGCACTTGCGAGCGTTAATCGATGGTTCTCAAGAAGTCTAACAAGAAACGAGAAAGCGCGCACACGCAATCGCGCCGTCGATTCGATAAAACGAGAAAGCAGACGCCACATACGTTCAGCGCACAAAAAACACCCGCCTCGGAGATCCAAAGCGGGTGTTATGCAACGATTTTTCGATGCGGCTAGCAGACCTGGCGAACCTCGATGTGCTTCTTATATTCGTCCACCTTGGCAAAGTCGCCCAGGCCCGGGCACTCGACCACGTTGGCGCCGGTGGCCATCGACAGACGGAGGGCATCCTCGACGCGCTCGGGGGCGTCGTGCCACACGGACAGGAAGGCAGCGAGCGAGGAATCGCCGGCGCACACCGTCGACAGCAGCTTGACGTCGAAGGTGCGGTTGGCAAACCAGATGTGCTCGCCGTTGGAGAAGTACGCACCGGCGCCACCAAGGGTCAGCAGCACGTTCTTGGCGCCCTTGGCGTGCAGCTCGGCCATCGCGCCCTTGACGGACTCGTCGTCGCCACCGCTCACCTTGATGCCAAAGATGTCAAGCAGCTCGTCGTCATTGGGCTTGATCAGCAGTGGCTCCAGAGCAATGAGGTCTGCCAGCTGATGGCTCGAGATGTCGAGGACGAACTCGGCCCCCTTGGCCTTGACGCGGCGCAGGACCTCGGCCAAGAAGCCCTCGGAAGTGTTGGGAGGCAGCGAGCCGCTGATGACCAGGCAGGTCATGTCATCGAGCGAATCGATGAGCTCAAACATCTCCTGCTCATTGGCCTCGTTGATGGCGGCACCGGCGTTGACCATGTTGTACTCGGTGTCGGGGCCGCCATTGAGGAACACGTTGACGCGCGTGATGCCGTCGGTCCACACGGGCTTGACGGGCACGCCCAGGGCCTCGGCGCCCTTGACGATGAACTCGCCCGAGAAGCCAGCGAAGAAGCCCAGGATCGTGGTGTCGACACCGTAGTGGTCAAGCGTAAACGAGACGTTGAGGCCCTTGCCGTTGGGCGTATAGACGGCGTTGCGAGTACGCGTGACGGTGTTGGCAGCAAGGCCGTCGCAGGCGATGTTGTAGTCAATGGCGGGATTTGCAGTGAGCGTGTAAATCATGAATGTTCCTTTCACGAAGCAACGTGTTAATGAAAGTATATTCCACGCATCGGTAAAAGGCTAGGACAACTCGGTGAACGGTGTGGAAGCGATGAAGTACGGCGGGACACCTCTCCCCCGTGGCGGAACAAAAAGGCGCCCCAGCCGAAACCGGGGCGCCGCATGCGCACGAATATGTCGCGTTTCGATTACTGACGATCGAGCTTGCGGACAGCAACGCGCTTGCTGTACTCGTCGACGTGACCGAAGTCGCCGATGCCGACGGACTCGGCAACGTTGGCGCCGGTGGCCATAGCGAGCTTCATGGCCTCCTCGACGTTGTCGCGATCCCTGTACCACTTGTGCAGGAACGCAGCGAGGGTGCAGTCGCCGGCGCAGACGGAAGAGACCAGCTTGATGTTGAACTCACGCTTGGCGTACCAGATGTCCTCGCCGTTGGAGAAGTAAGCGTCGCCGCGGCTACCACGGGTGAGCAGCACGTTCTGAACGCCAGCGTCGTGAGCCATCTTCATGGCAACGCGAACCTCGTCGTCGGTGTCGACCGGCACGCCGAAGATGGCCTTCATCTCATGATGGTTCGGCTTGATGAGCAGCGGCTTCTTGTGAGCGAGCTCCTTGAGCTTATCGGAGGACAGGTCCAGGACGACGTCGGCGCCACGGGCCTGAGCGTGCTCCATGACCTTAGCCAGGAAGTCAGGCGTAGCTTTGGGAGGCACGGAGCCGGAAACGATCAGGCACTCGAGATCGCCCGCGGTGTCCAGGATGTTGTAGAGCTCCTCCTGGTGCTGCGGCGTGATCGGAGCACCCGGGTTCAGGATGCCGTACTCGTGCTGGCCATCGTTGACGTAGGTGTTAATGCGCGTGATACCGTCGGTCCAGACCGGGCGGCAGAGGCAACCCAGGTTCATGACCTCCTCGACGATGAACTTGCCCGTGAAGCCAGCGAAGAAGCCGAGCGCGACGGTGTCGACGCCCATCTTCTTAAAGGCGAAGGACACGTCGAGGCCCTTGCCGTTAGCCGTGTAGCTGGCCGAGCCGGTGCGGACGTTCTCGTCGGGCTCGAGCGGAGAGCTCGAAACCGTCATGTCGACAGCCGGGTTAGCGGTTAGCGTGTAGAACATTTACAGTACCCCCTGTATATGTGAGGGCCGCGTGGCCGGCCCATTCCAACCACGCGGTTACCTCTGATACCAAATTAGCGAGCTGCGGACTCGAGCAGTGCCTTGACCTCGGCAGCGGTGTTGCAGGCGAGCGCCTTCTCGGCGAGCTCGTCGCACTCGGCCTTGGTCCACTGGCTGATGGTCTTGCGGGCGCGCAGGATGGACGGAGCGCTCATCGAGAACTCCTCCAGGCCCCAGCTGATCAGCAGCGGCTCGAGCAGCGGATCGGCAGCGGCCTCGCCGCACATACCGACCATGATGCCGGCCTTCACGCCGCTCTCGATGATGTTCTTGAGCGAGCGGAGCACGGCGGGATAGTACACCTGGTACAGGTTGGAGATGGTGTCGTTGCCACGGTCGGCGCACATGGTGTAGCCGATCAGGTCGTTGGTGCCGATGGAGAAGAAGTCGGCGACCTCGGCAAGACGGTCTGCGAGCAGCGAGGCGGCAGGTGTCTCGACCATAATGCCGACCTCGATGTTCTCGTTGAACTTGCGACCCTCTTCGGTCAGCTCGGCCTTGCACTGCTCGACGAGCTCCTTGACAGCCAAGACCTCCTCGACGCAGGTGACGAGCGGGATCATGATCTTGACGTCACCGAAGGCGCTAGCGCGCAGCAGAGCGCGGAGCTGGACCTTGTACTGGTCGGGATTGGCCAGGCAGTAACGCACGGCGCGGAAGCCCATGAAGGGGTTGTCTTCCTTGACCATATGCAGATACGGAATCTCCTTGTCACCACCCACATCGAGCGTGCGGATGATGACCGGAGCACCCTTGAGCGCGCTGGCGACCTTACGGTAGGCGTTGAACTGCTCCTCCTCGGAAGGAAGCTCGGCAGAGTCCATGAACAGGAACTCGGAGCGGAACAGACCGATGGCCTCGGCGTCGTGATCGAGCGCGTTGGGCACGTCATCGGGGTTACCGATGTTGCAGGCGATGATCTTCTTGATGCCATCGGCAGTCACGGACGGCTTGCCACGGAAGGCCTCGAGGGCTGCCTTCTCGGCAGCGAAGGCCTCGGCCTTGGCGGTGTAGGCAGCGAGCGTCTCCTCGTCGGGATCGGCCTCAACGATACCCTTGCCACCGTCGACGACAACGGTCATACCGTTGCGCAGCGCGGTGCAGCTGTTGGAAACCGAAAGGACAGCCGGGATCTCGAGGGCGCGCGCGATGATCGCGGAGTGCGACGTGCGGCCACCGGTCTCGGTGACGATACCGGCAACGTGGGCCTTATCGATCGTGGCGGTCATGGACGGCGTGAGGTCGTGCACGACAACGACAGTGTTCTCGGGCAGGACGGAGAGGTCGACGACCTCCTTGCCCAGCAGCTCGGCCAGAATACCGGTGCGGATGTCGGCGATGTCGGCCGCGCGCAGACGGAACATCTCGTCGTCCATGGACAGGAACATGTTCTCGAACATGGTCGAGGTGTCCATGAGCGCCTGCTCGGCGCAGGTACCGCCGTCAATGGCGGCGTTGATGGCGTCGGTCATGCCCGGGTCCTGAGCCAGGACAATGTGTCCGCTCATGATCTCGGCCTCGGCCTCGCCCACCGTCTCCTTCATGTGGTCGGCCTGAGCCTGGGTCTTCTCGCAGAAGACCGAAAGAGCGGACTGATAGCGCTCCTTCTCTGCTGCCGAATCAGCAACCTCGTGCGGCTCAAACGTCAAGTCGGGATCGACGGCGACCATGACGGTGCCGATACCGATGCCCTCGGAAGCGTTGACTCCCTGATACATTCCCATTCCTCTCTCCGTGTCATGTGATAAAGCGTTTTGCCATATCCATGACAAAAGAGCGCAGCTACCTTACAACAGGTCACTGCGCCCCCAAATATGAACTTAGTTGTTCAACATGCGACCCGTTTGAGTTCTACTCGCCAAGACCGCTCTTGATGAGCTCGATGGCAGCAGCCAGAGCCTCGGCCTCGTCAGCGCCGTCGCACTTGACCTCGACCTCAGTGCCGCAGGGGATACCAGCAGCCATGAGGGCCATCGGGGACTTGCCGTTGACCTCCTTCTCGGGGGTGACGACCGTCACGTCACAGGCGTACTTGCCCATGGTGGAGGCGAACAGACCAGCCGGACGCATGTGCAGACCCTGAGGATTAACGAGGGTAGCCTTCTCAGAAACCATAATTGACTCCTTTTTGTGTTTAACCCCTGTCATGCATGTGGCAGGAGTCAGATTCACGACGTTGTTTATATTAACTCACATCAAACGGTTTTTCATTATGTTTCGGACGAATTGTTGGACAGATGTCGTTCCTGCACGCTCGCCCGCCGGGCGGGGCGGTTAAGTTTGCTGCTCTACAGTCCTGCGCAAGACGGAAAGCACATTAAGTGCTTTCCTTTGCGTG
>CAJLLB010000039.1 GCA_905207425.1 uncultured Collinsella sp. | reverse complement strand
GCGATGGGGGCGAGGCGAATGGCTGAGCGGTATCGATATGCGGGTTCAACGGTATTATATTGACCACATAGATTATTAGCTTGCATTTCTAACAGTTAAGGAGACGGGTGCTTTCCAGCACACTCCTTCGATGATGCCTTCCGCTAGTTGCTATGCCGGTTTCAGCCAACAAAGAATGTGCCCGGGCGCTCAGGTTCACCGTTAGCGTTGGCAACATATGAGATGGGCCAGACCCTTGCCGCGCGCCGATTGCGCGAGAGGTGTCGGGCTCCATGTTTATTCCACCTGCTTGTTATCAACCAGCTTCGTTCAACGTCAGACATTCAAGATGTCAGACGTCGAACCTGCGCCAAAGACGCAGCTGGGGCTACTAGTTGCCTACAATCGCTCACGAAGCTCACCTGTTCGTGCGTGAATGTCTGACAGCTCCGTCAGACATTGTCGGACATTTGATTGTTCGACAAATGCGCACGTGATCGCGTTAGCAAAGATAACTGAACGGTCGATGGGTGCGTTGAGACCGGAGCAAACGGCGGATGCCGGTAGTGTCGAGAAAGTTGGTGTAGAGCCCGATCCGAAGCGAGTCGGCCCGGCGTCCTGGAATCTGGAATACGGTTGATATCCTATGCCGCCTCGACCCTGTCCGCAAGCTCGAGGCCGGACTCGAGCATCTTCCTGGCCTCCGCCTCAAGCCGCGCCCAATCGACGGGACCGTCGATTCCCCGAGTGCGACCGTCATCGTAGAGCTCGTTCATCCTCACCTCCGAGAAGTACCTGGACTCCTGCCATATCTCGTCCTGCTCGCACATGACCGCGCCCGCGAGCCGCACCAGCGAGCCCGTGGAGGGGAACACCTGCACGACGCGCGACCTGCGTTTTATCTCCCGGTTGGTCCTCTCCTGCACGTTGTTGGTGCGCAGGCGCTTCCAGTGGGTCGGCGGGAAGTCGAGGTAGGCCAGCGCGTCGGGCTCTGCCTCCTCCAGCACCGCCGCCGCCCTGGGGCAGCACCCCTCCAGCATGTCGCACGCCGCGTGGTACATGGCCGTCACGGTGGCGGCGTCGCGCCCGCGGAACACCTGCGACACAATCCTGCCCACGCGGCGCCTGAGCTGCCAGGAGCCGGCCTCGCGCATGCAGTCGCGCATGAGGTGGACCACGCAGCGCTGCCACGCGGCGCCCTGGAAGACCTCGCCGAGCGCCCGGACGAGCCCCGGGTGGGCGTCCGAGGCGACGAGCCGCACGCCCGCCGCCCCGCGCGAGCGGATGGCCCGCAGGAAGGCGAGCCACGAGTCGTAGGACTCGGTGTCGACCACGTCGACGCCCAGGACGCGCCTCCAGCCGCCCGCATCGCAGCCGATGGCGGTGACCACGGCGGTGGAGGCGACGCGCCCCTCGCGGCGGCACTTGACGTAGGTCGCGTCGAGCCAGACGTAGGGCACCGGCGAGCCGCCGAGCGGCCTTGCGCACAGGTCCTCGATGTCTGCGTCCAGGCTCGAGGCGATGGCGCTCACCTGGTCCTTCGAGAGCCTGGAGACGCCCATCTTCTCGGCCACCCTCTGCACCTTGCGGGTGCTGGTGCCCGTGGCGTACATCTCGGCCACGGCGGCCACGAGGGCGCGGTCGACGCGCTGGTATCGCTCGAGCACGTCCTCGGGGAAGAAGCTGCCGGAGCGCAGCTTGGGGATGCGCAGCGTCAGCGTGCCGACGCAGGTGGCGAGCGACCTCTCGCGGTAGCCGTTTCGGCTGTTCCCCCCGCCACCGCAGAGCTGGTCGGCCTCGGCGTCCATCACGGCGTTCACGACCTGCTCGGCGAGACGCCTGAGCAGCTCCTGCATGTCGATGGCGCCGTCGTCGAAACGGGGCATGGCGAGCATGTCCGGCGTCGGGTCTGATAAGATTCCCATAGCGGTCTTCGTCCTTTCCTAGAACCTGTTGTTGTGGTGATTTCAGATTCTAGGACGAAGGCCGTTCTTCGTTAAACGGGCGCTAGGGCGTCACCCTTACACCAACATTTTCGACGCGATCGATGCCGAGGCTATTCGTCTTCTTGCTACGGGTGCCTGGGGTAGGATGCGGCGTGCATTTTTGGGAGTATTCAGCAGCCGAGGGTGCCTGCATACTGGATTTTGGGCGAAAGGCAGGCACCATGGGCCGCATCCTGTAAAAAACGAGCGGCTCTAGAGGCGTTGGGACTCAGAATCGGGGCTTTCAGCGCAGTTTTGCACCCCCCGCCCCCGCGCCCGCGGACCCCGGGACGCTGAATACTCCGAAATTTGCACGGCGCCCCCGGGGGTACCTGTGGGCAAAAAGCAACCGCCCTGTCAAAGTATGCATTTGGCGGGGCAGTTTATGCAAAAATGCTGCTGCGGGCGCGTCGGCAGCTCGCTAGAACTTGAATCCCAGGACAGGTTACTCGGCGCTCTTGAGGGCGCCGACCATGTCGATCTTGTTGAGCGTTCGGTTGGTGGCGAGGTTGACGATAATCGTAAAGCCGAAGGACAGCACCACGGCAAGCACATAGCTCAGCGGCTCGACCTCAACGTCAAAGTACAGCGACGGCATCTGCAGGATGTACGTAAAGCTCTCGGCAAGCAGGCCACCCAGCGGCACGCCCAGTGCGGTGCCAATCGCCGTGAGGATCAACGTCTCCTTGTTGACGTAGTGGTGCACCTCGCCACGGCGGAAGCCCAGCACCTTGATGGTCGCCAGCTCGCGCTCGCGCTCGGAGATATTCGTGTTGGACAGCGTAAACACCACCACAAACGACAGGCACGCCGCCATAAAGGTCACGAGCACCACGACGGAATTGATGATAGTAAAGTTCGCCTCATAGTTTTCCCAATGTTCGGCCGTGCTCGAGATGGTGAGCCAACCGTCGCTTTTAAGCTTCTTGCTAAACGCAATCTGGTCAGAAGATGAACCCTTAAGCAGCACAAAGATGCCGTTAAGACGCGCGCTTCGGCCGAACGCGCGCTCATAGGTGCCCTGCGTCATGTAAAGCGTGTTGCCCAGATAGTTGAGCGAAATGTCGCTGACTTTGACCTTGGCTACGTTGAGCGACGAATCCTGGACGTGCGCCGTATCGCCCGGTTGAATCCCCAGCACCAGCTGTGAACTCTTGCTCAGGTACACATCTCCGTCACGCAAGGATAGCGGCTCTTTGGACTCGTCCTCGAGGCACACGTAGTCGTCCAGATCGTTCATGCGGTCATCGGGCACCACGATCAGCTGCACGGTCTCGCTCTTGCCGCCAAACGTAAAGGTAACGTTGTCAGTCATGATCGGCAGCGTCGAAGTTACGGTCACGTTGGAATCATTGGCCGCGCTGCGCTCATCCAACGCCGCGCACGTCTGCGTAAAGTCATCGGGGTTGGCGACCGCCAGCAAGTCATAGCGCGTGATATGCCCATACTGCTTGGGCGAAAGCGCGACCGACGTGTCGCGAATACCCATACCGCAGATCACAAGCGCGGTGCAACCCGCGATGCCAAAGATGGTCATAAAGGCGCGCTTTTTATAGCGGAAAAGGTTGCGTGCAGCGACCTTGTTCAAAAAGCCCATGCGGCGCCAGATAAAGCCGATGCGCTCGAGCAAGATGCGCGAGCCAGCGCGCGGGGCCTTGGGACGCATAAGCGAGGCCGGGGTCTCGGCCATCTCGTGGCGGCAGGCGATAATCGTGGCGCCCACCACGCCCACGGCAAACAGCGCCACCGACACGAGCGACGACACGATGTCGTACGAAAGCAGCATCTGGGGCAGTGAGTACATGTCGTCGAACACCGTAAACAGGAACAGCGGCAGGCCCACAAATCCGATGATGTTGCCGAGCACGCCGCCGATCAGACAAGCCCACAGCGCATAGTCCACGTATTTGGACAGAATACGCCCGCGCGAATAGCCGAGCGCTTTGTACAGGCCAATAAGCGTGCGCTCCTCCTCGACCATACGCGTGGCGGTGGTGAGGCTGATGAGCACGGCGACGATAAAGAAGATGAACGGAAACACCGTGGCGATGGCCTCAATTGACGAGCTATCGCTCTCCACGCTCGAGTAGCTTGCGATATTGCCGCGGTCCTGGATGTACCAGGTGCATTCGCCCAGGTCAGAGAGCTCGGCGCGGGCATCGGCAAACTGCTGGTCGGCGGCGGCACGGCGCTGGTCCAGGTCGGCTTGCGCCTGCGCACGCTCGTCGCTGCCCTCTGCCATGCGGTTGATGTTGCCCTGTTCAATCCCAAAGAGCATATTCGTCTGGCGCTCAGCCGCATCTAAGCTTGCCGGCGTGTCGACTGTCAGCTCCTGAGCGCGCGCCTTCTCACGCTCCTCGCGGATCTTCTCGATATTGCCCTTGGCCTTGTTGATCTTTGCCGCGTAGGCATCCGAATAGGAGTTGAGGCTCTTGGCTCCCTCGACGATCACGTGGACCGCAGAGTAGGAAGAAGATGTCGCGGCGTCCTCGCTCACATAGAACTTGTAGTCCGCGGCCGAAGCAGCGCGAAAGGCGTTGACTGTCGAGTCGGAGCTCACATCAGTGGGATCGAGAACCTCGGCCGTGATGGTGTACTCGCCTGCGGCAAACTGATCCTTGGCGCTTTGGTTCGACGAGCTCGCATCGTTGGCAGCAAAGCTCACCGTATCGCCGAGCTTTTTACCCGAAGCCTTCAGGAACTTCGAAGTCACCGCGACCTCATCGGCGCTCTCGGGCAAATCGCCGTTCACGAGCACTGGCTGATCGATGTTCTCCTTGGAGAGGCTCTGTACGACGACACGCTCGCGCGTTGTACCCACGGCGGTGTAGGCGGTCTCGGTGTAGATGCCCTCGGCCGTCTCGACACCATCGACCTCTTGGATGGCGGCGAGATCATCGTCGGTCAGGCCATAGGTCGACTGCACGTTAATGTCATAGACATTTTGCTGGTCGAAGTAGGCGTCAACCGAATCGCACAGGTCCTCGCAACCCGCCTTAAGGCCGCACATCACGCTCACGCCAAGCGCGGTGATGACCACGATTGACAAGAAGCGCTTAAGACTGCCTCGGATTGTGCGGTAGATGCCACGGCGAAAAACCGTCGGCACCATATCGTTTGAGCTTTGGGCAGTGCGGTAGGTCGTAAAATCCTGCTCGCGCTCCGTGTTCTGTGCGTCGCGGCGTAGGCTGTTTTGGCGGTCCTGGTCCATGGGCGCTACCACTCGATCGTCTCGATAGGCACGGGATTTTGCTGGACCGTCTCGCTCTCCACGCGACCACTCTTAAAGCGAATCAGGCGATCGGCCATGGGCGCGAGCGCGGAATTGTGCGTGATGATGATGACCGTAATGCCCTGCTTGCGGCAGGTATCCTGCAGCAGCTGCAAGATCTGCTTACCGGTTTTATAGTCGAGCGCGCCCGTGGGCTCGTCGCACAGAAGCAGCTTGGGGTTCTTTGCCAGTGCGCGGGCGATGGACACGCGCTGCTGCTCGCCGCCCGAAAGTTGCGCGGGAAAGTTGCCCAGGCGCTCGCCCAGGCCAACCTGACGAAGCGTTTGCTCGGCATCGAGCGAATCGGGGCAGATTTGCGCCGCAAGCTCAACATTTTCGAGCGCCGTCAGGTTGGGGACCAGATTGTAGAACTGGAAGACAAAGCCAACGTCGGCGCGGCGGTATTCCACGAGCTGCGCCTCGTTAGCGGAGCTCACATCGCGCCCGTCCACCGTCACGGTACCGGAAGTCGCCGTATCCATGCCGCCCAGAATGTTGAGCGCCGTGGTCTTGCCGGCACCCGAAGCACCCAAAATGATGGCGAGCTCGCCGCGCTCGACCGTAAAACTCGCGCCGTCGAGTGCGTGAATGCGGGCGTCGCCCTCGCCGTATGCCTTGATGACGTCTTTGAATTCGATATAAGCCATCGATCGGTTCCCATCTGGTCGGATAACTCTTTAGTATTACCCATTTCGCACCGACCAAAAAGGGACAGGTTCATTTTGGCAGGTTTTATATGGAGAAACGGCAGCTATAGATGAGGCGCCGGGGAGGCAGAGAAATCATCGATTGGGTCAGGCCGACCGCCAAACACAACGCACGCATCTCTATCTGTCAGCAAAATCATTCGAACAGCTGTTCGTTTCTATGATATGATTCCGTTATCTAAGCAGGCCAATACGCAGAAAGGCGGCCAACATGGCGTTCGACTTTAAGAAGGAATGCAAGGAGCTCTACAAACCTGCAAGCAAGCCGAGCATCGTAACTGTCCCGCCTATGAGCTACGTTGCCGTTCGCGGAAAGGGCGACCCAAATACCGAAGGTGGCGAGTATCAAAACGCCCTGCCGCTGCTTTACGGCATCGCCTATACCGTCAAGATGTCGAAGAAAGGCTCAAGGAGTATCGAGGGCTATTTCGACTTTGTGGTACCGCCGCTCGAGGGCTTCTGGTGGCAAGACTCCCCGAGCGGCGACATCGATTATGTACGCAAGGACGATTTCAACTTTATCTCGTGCATCCGCCTGCCCGATTTCGTCACTCAGGATGACTTTGACTGGGCGGTCGCGGAAGCCACGGCCAAAAAGAAACTGGACTTTTCTGCCGTCGAGCTGCTTAAAGTTGACGAGGGTCTCTGCGTTCAATGCATGCATACCGGACCCTACGACAGCGAGCCGGCAACCGTAGACGCCATGCATGAATATGCGACCGAGCAGGGCTATGTCCCCGACTTCTCAGACACCCGTTTACATCACGAAATCTATCTTTCCGATCCACGCAAGTGTGCGCCGGAGAAACTTAAGACTGTGGTTCGTCATCCTATCAAGCGCGCTGAATAGCGTGGAGCGTCATTTCACGCGCTGGGTTTTAAGCCAGCCAACCAGCCGCCTCCTAGGCTGTCAAGCAATTATCTTGACGCGGCCCGTCGCATCTTATAAGTTTGTTTTGCTAAAGCTGGAAAGCCTCTCAACGATGCGCAACTCCAGCTCTTTTTCTATCAAGAGGCTTAATGAAATACCAGAAGTCGCGGATATCCATCAACGAACAAATAGCACTATTGACAGAAAACAAGGGTCTTAAGTGCTCTGATCAAAGCGAACTCGAGCGAGCTTTGGTCGAAGTCGGCTACTACAGGCAAAGCACTCGAACGCTACTCCTCGTACGCGCCCTCAAGCCGGAGCAGCCACTCCTTACGGTCGAGACCGCCGGCATATCCGTTGAGCGACCCGTCGGCGGCAACCACGCGATGGCACGGCACAATAATCGAAACAGGGTTACGCGCGACCGCAGCCCCCACGGCACGGGGGGACACAACGGGCGCCTCGTTTCCCGGTACACGATGTCGAGCCGCAACACGCTGGGCGATCTCGCCATACGTGGCAACCTCGCCGCGCGGAATGGAAAGCAGCTCGTACCAAACTTCACGCTGAAACGCCGTACCGATCATATGCAACGGCGGCGTAAACCGAGGTTCCTGCCCTGCAAAATAAGCATTCAGCCAAGCCCAGGAACGCTCAAGCACCGAAGACGCCGCACCATTTGCAGGACTCACCGACGACATGCCGCCAGCACCAGAAACTGCATCGGCGCCTTCAACATGTTCAGGATCTTCTTTGAGAAGCGTGGAGCCAAAATGCTCCTGTCCCTCAAACCAAAGCCCCGTCAGACCGCGGCCATCAGCGGCAAGCAAGATTTCGCCCAAAGGCGAAGCAAACGTCGTCGTGACCACCAGCGGCTCCTTTCAAAACTCCGCAACATAATACCGCGAATTGTGCAGACAACCCCAATCGACCCCAAAGTCCCCGCAGGCAGCAGGCGCAAAGCGCCGAGGCCACCGCCGGGACCAGGGCCCGCAGCGGCCACGTGCCCTCACATCAGCCCAGCGGCCCCAACCAACAACGGCCCCATCGCAGATCGCTTGCAGCAGCGTCACCGCAGGCGGGGGCCGGGCTTAGTTTTCAGAACACTCCGCACTGATATTTTCTGTATTGAAGACGTCGATGATGCACCCGTATACCATTGACGTCGACACCATCAGATGCGGACCGCGCGGTGACCCCACATTCCGCTGGCGCCCACAGGGCTGCCCTCGTTTCCTGACATGTCCCGCGCGGGCCGCGGCGAGCCGAGACCGCCGCATGACCTAATAGGAGCATGGAGCGATACCGCGGACCCGAACAACCGCATTCTATCGCGCCCCGTCAGTGTGCCGTCTGCCCGGTCCAGGCGAGCACAGAAAGAACGGAGCGAGACATGCAAAACGAATCGACACCCGACGCCCGCGGGCCGGTCTTCTGCGGGGTCGACACCCACGCCGACTCGCACTGGCTGTACGTCCTGGACTGGAGGGGCCGCAAGGTCCTGTCCCGCCAGTTCCCCGCCGACGCGGCGGGCTACGAGGCGCTCGCCGGGGCGATCGCCGCGGCCGGGGAGCCGGCCTGCATCGCGATGGAGGGGACGTCGTCCTACGGGGCGGGCCTCACCAGGCACCTCGCGTCGCTGGGGATGCCCGTGCGCGAGGCGCTCTCCCCGGCGAGGATGCAGAGGAGGCGCCCGAGGCAGGGAAAGTGCGACGAGGCGGACGCGGAGAGGGCCGCCCGCGCGGCGATGTCCGGCTCAAGGCTCGGGACCCCCAAGAGCCAGGACGGGTGGGTCGACGGGGTGCGCTGCATGCTCGCGGCGCGCTCCGGGGCGGTGAAGGCGCGGACCTCGGCGATCAACACCGCGAGGTCGCTGCTCACCACCGCGCCGGAAGGGCTCAGGTCGAGGTTCCGCGGCATGGGAGGGCCGAGGCTGATGGAGGAGCTCCCCTCCGTGCGCGCCGAGGGCGCGCTGGGCGCCGCGCTCGGAGCGCTGGCGGACCTGTGGGCGGCGGCGCGCGACGCGGCGCACGACATGGAGCGCGCGATCGAGGCGTCCCTGGAGGAGAACTGCCCCGCGCTGTTGGCGATGTACGGGTGCGGGCCCGTGAGCGCGGCCAAGCTCGCGGTCGCGGCCGGGGACAACCCGGGCAGGCTGCGCTCCGAGGCGTCGTTCGCGGCGATATGCGGCGCCTGCCCCATCCCCGCCTCGAGCGGCAAGACCGTGAGGCACAGGCTCAACAGGGGCGGCGACCGGCAGGCGAACAGCGCGCTGCACGAGATCGCGAGGCAGAGGGTCATGCGCGACCCCGAGACCGCCGAGTACGCCGAGAGGGCCAGGGGGCGGGGAAAGAGCGACAGGGAGGTCATGAGGTGCCTCAAGCGCTACGTGGCCAGGGAGGCGTACCGGGCGCTGATGCGCCCGCACGAGATCAGGAGGCCCGAGGACGCCTCGGAGCTCGTGGCGGCCAGGCGCGCGGCGAAGGTCAGCCAGGTGAGGGCGGCGTCCATACTGGGCACCAGCGAGAAGTACATCTCGATGCTGGAGAGGGGCCAAAGGGAGCTCAAGCCCATAAGGAGGGCCTACGAGGCATGGGTCGAGGCCGGACTTCCGCTCGATTGGGACAGGCAAGCCTTCGAGGCCGAGCGCAAAATGGATTCTAAAAAACACCTTGCCAAATAGGAGCGTCAGCAGTCGGGAACCATTCTATTCCGCCTCTACGATTTCGTCTGCATTGCCTTCGGTTTCGTTGTTCGGCTCATTTATCTCAGTGTTCTTGGCCACCGTCTCTGTGTCACCGTCTTCTGCAGGGAGGTAATACATTAAGCCAAATAGCTCATTTATCGCTCTGCGAGTATTTGCAGCTGAGACACCGATGCGCTTCAGCTGCATTGCATAGACAAGATAGCGTAGAAGCAGCAAATCAAGAATGGCAGCGCCTTTGAAATCCTTGTCAATGTTTCCATGGGCAAAGTCATTTCTTTGCTCAGCCAGCCTGCTTCCAATGACTTCGTAGGAAAATTCCTCATCATTCCTTTTGTATAGACCTTCCCCAAATACCCCAATCATTTCATGAAAATCTCGACCAGCCTGTACTATCTTCGATTCCAGATTGCTAAAGCCGATGCTCTTCTTTGCATATTTCAATATCTTTTTAGCTTTTCCGGAGCTTTGGTTAATGCATTCATCCATCTGAGCTGATGCTCGTTGCTCAGCAGCCACTCGAGCTTCTGATTTGACAACTCCGCTTGGATACGCTTGGTCAAATTCCCATTCAAATGCTGCGGAAGTCAGCACGAAGTCCGATGCATCGAGCGTATGTCCCTTTTCGTATGTTTCAGGAATATGCCTTAGGTAGATTTCTCCGTCTGCAATCGCTCCAAACATTTTAATCTCATACGGGTCCAGCAAAGACAGCTGAATATATCGACCTTTTTCAAGAGGCTTGGTATCAAATGGCTCTGAGGATCTCGCTAGCTTGAATTCAGCTGTGCTGGGGTAATGCGAGTCGTCGTACATAGCCTGCAGGCTGCAATCCTCAATTAGTGTGTTTTTGCTGAATGTCAGATATTTGAGGAAGTCTTCTGCTGCATGCCACAGGCGATAGAAAAACCAGTAATCGTCCGTTTCATCAAACTCGAAAATCATGCTGGAATTAAGGGTGATGGGTGGAGTACTAATTTTCATACTGCATGTCCACCCAACTGAGAAATACGCCGCGATATCTCTGCCCTCAAAGCGAAATGCTCTCTTCACGGTCGAAGTTCTGTCGAATCCATTTGTCCTGATTGAGATGATTCCCTTTTCTGTAAGGTCGTCAGAATCAAATACCTGCGAGAATGCCCTATTAACCGGATGAATGTAATTCAAGGCCCTGCCGGATAGAGTCATCCTGCAAAAACCATTGGTATTCGGGCTACATTCCAGATACCCAGCAACGTTGATATACAGAGTCGAATTTCGACTTCCGACAGTCGATTCCTCCCTGGTCAAAAAGATCAATCGCTTGCTTGTCTCGTTGCAGAAGCCGTCAAGATAAGGCACATCAACAGTCAAAGGGTCGCCGGATGTATACACACCGGGGCAAATTTCTTTTTTTAGCCAACCCCACATAATGTCATTCTTGCGTTCTTTGGGCGGGATGAGAACAAGCTCAGAGCCATCGAACACAAAGACAAAATCAACATCTTTGAATTTTAGAGTTCCCGAATACGTGTTGTCTGTCATCTTATTTACCCCTCATAATGACCTTTCCAGTCCTTGTTCGCAACCTTGTCGCCGATCCTCTCGAGATCGACGCAGGCGAAATGCCAGTCTCCTAACAGCTTGTCCAAGCTGGGCTTAACGGGTTCCACATCACCTGCGTGAACCCGAAGTCGGAGTGGGGGAAGCTGATAGTGAGGTACTTTCCCGAGCTCGCGCCGCTGCAGGCGATTCGGAACAACTATCCGAAGACCCCGCTCACGCTCGACCGCGTTGACGTGGGAGGTCGCGGCGGCATCAGGCAAGAGAACATCATCGACTGGATGCTGTCCGGGGCATGGCCAACAACATCTCTTATGCCGAGTTCACAATTTAGACAGGAGAACCTGTACCCGCGAGATTAATTGCGTCTCATCCATTTCCTCGGGGGCAATCATCGAACTTAAGGTGGCGCATCGGAGCCATGGAATTAAAGAACTTATCACCGAAATAGTCGAGCAGAAACTCTGGAAAAGCCGATAGCACAAACACCGAACCGTCCTCGATCCGCATCCTTTTCTCCTCGCGGAAGATCGCATCGACCGTAACCAGCTCTCGATACGTCTCAAATGAAACCTCATCGAGACCGAGCAGGCACTTGCATCTCAATACGAAGGCAGCGATTGCATCTTTCCATTGGGGAAGCTCCATGTGCTTCCCCACGTTAACGTTTCCCTCTCCCGACTTATTTTTATATTGAGCGATTTCCGAGTTGTCAACAAAACAGCCTGAATGCGCCTGGCACTGCCCTGCGCGATAATCGTACAGTGCCTCGACCATCGGGTAGCTTATATAGAGCTTTCCGCTCTCGTGCTCGTTATCGAATGCGAGGAGCATCGCCTCCACAAGGGCATCGGACTCGCATCCAGGCGCATTGTTCTGATGAGAGTCGTAGTCAAAGAAGAGAAAGACCTCATCAACAGAATCCCTCTCCACGCCCTCTAGACATTTTGCAGCAGAAGGCACCGTTTCTCTCAGTACCTCCACAACATCCAGATCGAAGTCCTCCTCTGCAAGCCGCTCGTAAAGCATGTAGATGTTCTGCGCCGCTGGCAGACAGATCACCCTCAGGTCATCTCTCCCTTTCAGAAAAAGATCCTTCATCTTCTCCGCAAAGCGCAGGTCACGCGACTCTCCTTCAACGATGAAGAGCGTGACCGGGCTAGCCATCGAAAGCACCGGCCTTAAACATCTTCTGGAGGTTATGCGCCAATCTGAGCTCCTTGGGTGTTAGCTTTTCCAGCGAGCAAATCTCCCCCTCCTTGAGAATGAAATAGACATCGGGACGCATGAGGTCGTTCGTCAAAAGGTCCGTGTTGTGCGTCGTAATGAAAACCTGGACACCCTCAAGGTCCCGTAGCATCTCCACGATCGACCGGGACAATTCAAAGTGATAAAAGGCATCGAATTCATCGATAAAGACCAAGGAAGCCTTGCTCATCTTGATATACCAGTAGTAGTACAGAGCAAGTGACATGGTGCCTGTCGAGGCGACCGACGCAAACGGAACGGTACCGCCCTCGAACCTGCAATAAAGCTCGGGAACTCCATTCACGTCCACGGATACGAGGTTCAGGGAGATTCCCTGCTGGCGCAAGAATTCTTGGAAGTCCTCCATCTTTCCTTCGCGAATAATGCCCTGGGTAAAGATATCCGAGCCAACCGAAAGCCCCTGATATCCACGCTCATCGAGCGAGTAGAACATGAGCATGTTGTCGACAAAGGAGGTGAAGGCTCTAAACGCCCTGGCAGACGGCTCATCTCGCAGTATTGCATTGCTCTTGACATATTTGACACGCGACAGCCTGTCGGACTCAGTGGGGAGATCGGTAGAAAGCGAGAGGGACTCGGCGCCCGGCAGGTCAACATGGCCCGTTTGAGCGTCGAACCTGTAGCTCAAGACCTCCACGCCAGCAATGTACAGACTCTCGTATACAAGCGTCTGTGGGTCGGTTTTCCCGTAGCGGTATACGACCTCGATATTGTCGAAGACAAAATCGTATTGAAACTCTGTAATTGAACTCTTTGAATTAAGGCACCGGTATGGCGAGTATTTTTTGAGCAGCTTTTCCTTGTCGGTCAGATGCAGAACAATGTCGAATATCGCGAGGGCGAAATTGGACTTTCCACTGCCATTCGCACCATATATGATGCCCTTTGCCTTAATGCCATCCTGAATTACCTGTTGATTGAATGAATAGTTGGCGGGATCGGATAGATCAAATGTAATTCGCTTATTGAAGCACTTGAAATTTGAAACCGAAAACTTCTTGAGCATGGCACGGCTCCTCTGCTTTCTGAGTCTATTTGAAACACAGGATAAAGTAGCTTAGCAAATTGGTCAATTTGCCCGTATTTTTAATACGGATATTCCGAAGAAAAACTACGGAAGTACGCGATATACGCCGGGCCTGTCCAACCGATCATAGTCTTCGCAGGGCAAGACTTCTTCGCGCGCGAGGGAGAATGTGATCTCGATCGTTAGGCGCACGCTGATAAAACTAGGCGGTACCGTCTCAGCGACCCCGCCTTACAAATCCGAAGGTTTTTCATCTAAATCTATTATGAACCATCTTTTATGGACTATCGGAACCATTTATCAAACAACATCATCAGAAACGTGAAGGGCGAATTCGGAAGCTGATTCTCCCTTTCACCGGCTGGCAAAACGATTTACACCTAATTGTGGACATTGCCCACGCGATTTCTCTTTGCTCCCGCATCGATCTCGCTAAACTAATAGGTGCTGCTACCAGGGCATTTTTCTGGTGCATATTCTATTGGCTCCTGCGAAGATCGGAGCGGCTATGTTTGCCGCCGAGTCCCACACCGGCCGTCATCACATCGCGATCGCTGCCATGGCCTGCCTATGCGTTTTGCTGGGCGGGCCTTCTTGTGCCGCGGGCGCGGAGAGCCTGTTTATCGCAGGCGCGACGTACTGCGAGCCGGGCGTGTCGGGCCCCAGCTGGGCCTGGACCGATGCCGGCCATCTGGAGCTTGACGGCTACGCGGGCGACGC
>CAJLLB010000038.1 GCA_905207425.1 uncultured Collinsella sp. | reverse complement strand
CTGCGGCAGGCGTGCGGGCGTGACGAGCAGGCCGAGCAAGAAGAAGATCGTCATCTCGGCCATCTCGGTGAGGGTGTCAAAGAAGTGCGCCATCTCGACCTTGCCGGTGATGTCGCTCGCACCCAGCACAATGCCGGCCAGGTATACGGCCAAAAAGCCGTTGCCGCCCAGATAGCTTGGTAGCGCGTAGGCGACGATCGCCACGGCGAACAAGAAGATGGTCTGCGCGCCCTCGGCCGTTGCGTGCGCGCGTTCAATCAAGCGGCCCGCCGCCCAGCCGATGGCAAGGCCCAGGCCCGCGCCCAGGATAATCTGCTTGGCCAGCAGTGCGGGAATGTTGATGTCGCCGCCGGCCGCGAGTGTGGCGAGCACGGCGGTGAGCATGTAGGCGACGGGGTCGTTGGAGCCCGATTCGACCTCGAGCAGCGAGTCGGTGCCGCCCTTCAGCGACAGGCTGTGCTCGCGCAGAACGCTAAAGACGCTGGCCGCGTCGGTGGATGCCACGACTGATCCCAGCAGCAGGCCGCCGATCCAGTCGAAGCCCAGCACGAAGTGGGCGAACACGCCGGTGATGCCTGCGGTGATGACGACGCCGAGCGTGCTCAGCAGCACCGCCGGCGCAGCGACGGGCTTGGCGCGGTCGATATTGGTGTTAAAACCACCGTAGAACATGATGAATAGCAGCGCCGTGCTGCAGACGGTTTCGGTGAGTGCGTAGTCGCTAAAGTCGATGTGCGCCGGGCCGTTGACGCCCAACAGCATGCCGAGCGCGATAAAGATGAGCAGGGTGGGGAAGGGGAGTTTTTTGCCGACGGGTTTGATGGTCAGGCACAAAATGATGACGAGGCCGATAAAGAGAAGGATCTGGTTCATGGATGGTGTCCGCTCCTGGGTGGTTGGCGTGGCACGGTCAGTTGTCTGTGGTTATTTGTACCCAAAGATGGTGGGTTTATGGGGTTGGATTGCGGGCGTGCGCGATATCGTCATAGACGGCTGCCGTCTTTGCCTCTGCTCGGAAACCCTTTCCAGCTTTATTGCAACGGAGTACAATGGGTAACGTTTAAGTTCAACTTGAAGTTTTAGTTGCGGAGCCGGGCTTCGGCCGCAATGCAAGGAGAGGCGTACCATGGCGATCTATGTGACATCTGATGCTCACGGGCACGTGCGTGCGCTTGACGAGGCCCTGTCTAAGATCTCGTTGACGTCCGACGACACGCTGTACGTGCTGGGCGACATGATCGATCGCGGGCCCGATCCGGTCGGCGTTATTAAGCTCGTGCGCTCGCTGCCCAACGCCCGCGTGCTCAAGGGTAATCACGAGCAGATCATGCTCGATGCCATCATTGGTCAGGATCCGCTCGATGCCGAGACCTGGGATATCAACGGTGGCTGGACGACGCGCGAGCAGCTCAACGACATGGAATTTGAGGCATACGAGGAGCTCGTGCGATGGATGGCCGCGCTGCCGCTCTACGCGGTGCCCGAGACCGAGGAGCGCCCGTATCTGCTGGTACATGCTGGAATCGAGATGAAGGCGGCGCGCGCGTTTTTGCTTGAGCATGGCGTCGATTGTGCCGATGGCGTCGGTGCGGTGAGTGCCGATCGCGAGCTGCTGCAGCAGATGCTCGCGGTACAGTCGTCCGATGACCTGCTGTGGATTCGTCACGGCTATTGGGATGTGCCGACCGGGCTGCTTTCTACCGAGGGTAAGGGCCCGGTCGTTGTGAGCGGTCACACGCCAACGGTGTCGCTCGGGCGTTATTGCGAGGTCGGTGGTCTTGCGGGGCTCGACGAGGAGTCGGGCCGCGGGCAGATCGTGCGCCTGGGCGGCGAGGATGCCGCCGGTGTGCCCGATCGCATCGACATCGACTGCGCTGCCGCCACCGGCTCCGAGTTCGGTCGTGTGGGCATCCTGCGGCTCGATGATGGGGCGGAGTTCTACGCGAACATCAACCCGGGCGAATAATCGGTGCAAGGGGTAGCTAATTTTGGACGGGGCCTTTTTTGACTACTTTTGTCCTTCTGCCCGCAAATTGATTTTTCAGGGACGGGGATTAGATAATCATTTGGCTGCCCGCTGGCTAAGTGAGTAGACTTTTTTGGAAATGCCGAGCACCCAACATATTTACCTCAATAAAACCGCAGGTCACGGACTTGTGCTTTGTCGGTGTGGTCCGGGATTCGGTAAAAGTCTACTCACTTAGTTTTGCATGTCCGCAACGAGACTCCAGCCGGGGTGATTCCACCGCAAATTAGCTTCTCCCATCGCCGCAATTAGGCGCCGTACGGATTCCGGTCCCTCTCTATGCGTTGGCGGATGTGGGCGTACTCGATAATCAACAGTACCAGCAGTAGGGCCATGATGGCTAGGTAGCTCACGACGGCGCCCATCAGGCCGAGCAGATTGATCAGAATCACCGGGAGCACCACGCTCACGGCAAAGCAGATCAGGTAGATCTTGGTGACGTCTCCAGCGTGGCGCAGCACCGTGATGATGGCGTAGATAAAGTCGATGGCCGCGGTGACGCCGCCGGCGACGACCATCAGCAGCGCCAGCGTACGGTAGCGTTCAAAGCTGAGACCGTACATAAAGCTCATGAGGGGAATACCGGGACCTGCCATAAATGCGGCGCACACGCCGGTGATGACCACGATCAGCGCCATAACGGCAACAATAATCAGGTCAAAGCGATGACGCTTACGAGGATTAGCCCAAATGCTCGACAAGCGCAGGAGCTGCGGTTTATAGACAAATCCAATGCTCAACAGAATAGCCTGAGCTGGAAAAAACAGGGCATTAAAGTACAGCTGGTATTTGTAGGCCAGTGTTCCTTCCATCACAAACTTGGGCATGCTTTCGATAAGGTTGAACAGGAATAGCGCGCCAAAGAGTGGGGCGCACTGGACAAACAGGTGGCCGACCTCGCGCAGGTTTACGCGGCGCGATTTTTCGGTCTCGAGCAGGGCGAGCGGCGCGGTGACCAGCACGAGCGAGGCGATTGCGGCGATGCCCATGGCCATGGCCGCGATGGGCATGCTGCGCGTGAAGAACAGCGCCACGCTGAAGACCGCGATGACGCCGACGGAGCGTAGCGTTTGACTCATTCCAGCCAAGTAGAGCTTGTCGGCCTGCTGCAGGCGGCCTTCGTACACGTCGGCGACGCCGTCGATGACCTTATACAGGTAGACGCCCAGGCCGATCGTCGCCATCTGCGCGTCATAGCCGCGGGCGCTGCTATACATGAGGCCGCAGCCTAGGGCGAGCGCTCCGCAGATCCAACGATTGAGCTGGTAGGAGGCGAAGGACGTCTTTTCGTCGATGTCCGAGACCTGGAAATTGCGCACGCCGTAGTTGCATGCGATCATGATGAGCGTGCCAGTGACAAAGGCGATGGAGAACTTGCCGGCTTCTTCGGCGCCCACGAGCTGTGTGGACACGATGGTGAGCAGCGGAAACGCCAAGCCCCACACGGCGGTGCCGAGAGCGTTCCAAAGGTAATCGCGGCGGGTGGCGTGCTCCTCGTATTCCGCTTCCTGCATGGAGAAGCCGCCGCCGTAGACGGCACCGAGCAGACGGTTCCACCAAGCGTTGACCATGCGGCGGACGGGGCCGGGCTTGCGATCGCGTTCGCGCCGGCGACGTGTGGCTTGGCTGCTATCGGGCCCGCCGGCGTTGCGCTGACTCAGCTCTTGGATGCGTGCGAGTTCCTCGGCAGTGTGCGAGGCAGGGAAGAGGCCGTTCTCGATGCGGCCGCCCTGGGCCTTCGCGGCGCCGTCTCTCGATGCAGCGGGGTTGGAGACGCCGTTGCGGCGGGCGATGGCGCGGCGAATGCTATCGAGGGGCGTGATGCTCAAAGCGGAGTCCTTTCTATTGCTGCGCTTTAGTATAGACGCGACGGTGTTCGTTCGTGTTTTTGAACGGATTGTTCAATAATTTCGGCGGGCGGCTGTAATTTGTCGGTAAACGTGCGGTATCCTGTTGAAGTTTTGTGACACCCCCGATGCCGCCCACGCGGTACCAAGGAGCTTCTACCTATGGACGTCGCCGCATTCTTACTGGCTCTTGTGCCGATTATTTGGCTGGTCGTGATGCTGCTGTGCTTTAAATGGCCAGCTTGGAAGGCCGCTATCGGATCGTTTGTCCTTTCGTGCTTGCTTGCCTTCGCATGGTGGCACCTGCCGGCAGCGCAGATCGCGACCGCCTCGCTCGAAGGTTTTTTGATGGCTCTGTGGCCCATCGTCCTGGTGATCATCGCCGCGGTGTTCACGTATAACCTGTGCGTTCGTACGGGCGCCATGGACGTGATCGGCAGCATGATCACCTCCATCAGCAGCGACCGCCGTCTGCTGGCGCTGCTCGTGGCTTGGTGCTTCGGTGGCTTTATGGAGGGCATGGCCGGCTTCGGTACCGCTGTCGCCATTCCCGCCGGCATGCTCGCGGGCCTGGGCTTTGAGGCCGTGCCTGCCGTGCTCATCTGCCTGCTGGCCAACGGCGTGCCCACGCCCTACGGCTCCATCGGCATCCCCACGGTGTCCGTTGCCGACCTGGTGGGTTTGGATTCCCTTCACCTAGCGACCGTTCAGCTGGTGCAGCTCGCACCGTTCTTTGTGGTGATGCCGCTATTTATTGTGCTGGTTGCGGGCCGTGTTGCCGATGACCAGGGCAATGCCGCGAGTGTGGGCGAGCGTCTGCACGGTGTTGCCGGCGTGGCGTTGCTCTCCGGCGTGTCGTTTGTCGGCGCGGCTCTGGTCGTTGCCATGTTTGTGGGCCCCGAGCTGGCCGTGGTCGTAGGATCCATCGTTTCGCTCGCGCTGACAGCTGCACTTGCCATGCGTGCCGAGAAGTCGGGGCATCTGGACGCACGCTTTCACATGAATATCGAGGCGGGGGAGAAGCTCACCGTTAAGTCGGCGCTTTCGGCCTGGTCGTGCTTCATCCTGATCTTTGTGTTGCTGCTGGGCACGTCTAACCTGGTACCCGCCGTGCATGCTGCGCTCGCGCCGTTTGCGAGCCACGTGCAGGTGTATTGCGGTGAGAATCCCGGTACGCTTACGTTTTCGTGGATCAACACGCCAGGCGTCTGGATTTTCCTGGCGGCGTTTGTCGGCGGTGCCATTCAGGGCGCTTCGCCGCGCATGATGGGCGAGGTGCTGGTCGCGACTGTGAAGCAGATGACGCCGACGGTGATCACGATGCTTTCGGTACTGGGCTGCGCCAAGGTGATGGGCTATGCCGGCATGATTTCGTCGATCAGTGCGTTTTGCATTGCGGTCGCCGGCGGTCTCTACCCGATTCTGGCTCCGTGGATCGGCGCAGTCGGTGCGTTTGTGACCGGCTCGGGCACGTCCTCGGGCATGCTGTTTGGCCCCATTCAGAGCCAGGCTGCCACTGCGCTGGGTGTGAGCGACTACTGGATGGTCGCGTTGAACGCCCTGGGCGTCGCCGCCGGTAAGATGATCTCGCCGCAGACCCTCGCCATTGGTCTTGCCGCAGTGCTCGTGCGCGGTAAGGATGCCGAACTCTTGGGCGCCGTCCTGCCCTACGCCGCCGGCATGCTGGTCCTGATGAGCGCCATAGCCATGCTCGGCCAAGGCCTGCCGCTGTAGTCGGCACTTAGGGACGTTCCTTATGTGCCGGCACTTTGGGAACGTCCCTAAGTGCCGGCATCTGGGGACACTCCTTGAATGTTGTCTGTTCAAGAGTGTCCCCAATGACTAGTCGTTTAAAAGCGTCCCCAATGACTAGGCCGCTTGCCTGCGATTTTTGACCGTTGGGCGGGCTTGCCGCCCTTGCCGCAAAAACGTTTTTGCATATCGGGTACAACGGGCTTTACGTGAGTAAAGTGCGCGCCGCGTCCATGTGTCGCGTTTTTAAAGGAGGCCCCATGCCTGGTGTTACCCCTGCAGAAGTTTTGTCCAACTTCGGTATTACGCTCGTTGAAGATCCCGCCGAGAATCAGCCCCGTCTGCTGGTCGATCTACCCGCCGCGGAGCTCGTCGAACACGCTATCCGCCGCGAAGAAGGCCGCATGGCATCCAATGGCGCGCTGGTGATCGAGACAGGGGAGCGCACTGGCCGTTCGCCCAACGACCGCTTTATCGTCGACACGCCCGACGTGCACGACAAAATCGCCTGGGGCGCGGTCAACCGCCCGCTGTCCGTCGAGAGCTATGAGGCCATCAAGGCCGGCATCGTCGACTATCTCAACGAGCGCGACGTGTTCGTCACCCGCGGCATGGCGGGCGCCGACCGCAACCACACGCGTCGCCTGCTCGTTGCCTGCGAGCGTGCCAGCCAGGCACTCTTTATTAAGCAGATGCTCGCCCGCCCGCTTGCCCGCGAAATCGCGCGCACCGGCGAACCCGACTTCTGCGTGCTCGCAGCGCCCGGTTACCAGTGCGACCCCGCCATCAAGGGCCTCAACTCCAGCGCCGCCGTGGTCATCAACTTCCAGGAGCGCGTGATTCTGGTCGCTGGTACCGGCTACTCCGGCGAGATCAAAAAGTCCATCTTCAGCGTCATGAATTACCTGCTGCCCGTCGAGGACGACGTACTGCCCATGCATTGCTCGGCCAGCATGGATCCCGTCACGCACGAGACCGCGGTGTTCTTTGGCCTGTCCGGCACCGGCAAGACCACGCTTTCGGCCAATCCCACACGCCTGCTGATCGGCGATGACGAGCACGGCTGGTCCGATATGGGCATCTTTAACGTCGAGGGCGGCTGCTATGCCAAGTGCGAGGGCTTGGATGCATTTCATGAGCCCGAGATCTTTAACGCCGTCCGCTTTGGCGCCATCTGTGAAAACGTGGTACTCGATGAGAATCGCAAGCCCAACTACGACGACGTCTCGATCACGCACAACACGCGCGTGGCCTATCCCGTCGAGCACATTCCCAACGCGTGGACCAAGGGCATGGGCACCACTCCGAGCGTCGTGCTGTTTTTGACCTGCGACGCCTTTGGCGTGCTGCCGCCCATCTCGCGCCTGACGGCCGACGCCGCCATGTATCACTTTGTGACGGGCTTTACGGCCAAGATCCCCGGCACCGAGGTCGGCGTCACCGAGCCCACGCCCACGTTCTCCTCGCTGTTTGGCGAGCCGTTTATGCCGCTCGACCCCATGGTCTACGCTAAGATGCTCGGCGAGCGCATCGCCGACGGCCGTACGCGCGTCTACCTGGTCAACACCGGCTGGATTGGCGGCGGCTACGGCGTGGGTCATCGCATCGAGCTTGCCTACACGCGCTCACTGGTCGCTCGCGCCCTCGATGGTACCATCGAGGACAGCGAGTTTGTGCACGACGACATCTTTAATGTCGACATTCCCACTACGTGCCACGGTGTGCCCGACGGCATCCTGGTGCCGCGCCAGTACTGGCAGAGCACTGCGCGCTACGACGAGGCCGCGCACAACCTGGCGGTGATGTTCGAGGAGAACTTCGAGAAGAAGTACTCGCACCTGCCCGAGTCTGTCAAGGCCGCCGGCCCGCATGCCCAGGTGTCCGCTGAGGCCCGTCATCGCGGCCGCGGCCTGCTGGGACTCCGCCACTAGCGTCGCCTCAGACCCAAAACCACCACAAAGGGGACAGGCACCTTTGTGGTGGTTTTGCTTGGGCGGATGACTCAGGTTACAATACGCCTGACATATCGCCCCCTTCTCCGGATGGGGGCAGCGTAAGCGCTCTTGTGGCGGCACCGTAGGACTTTGAAGGTGGCCGCTGTGAGGGCGCTTTTTGCTTAGACGCCCCCGCTCGGGCGCACGCTATGAAGGGAGAGCATATGAAGAGCTTTATTGCCGAGGATTCATTTTGGGAGCTGTTTCCACAGGCGGCGATCGGCGTCGTGGTCGTAAAGGGCATGAAGCCCGCGGCGCAGATTCTCCAGGAGGACGTGGATGCGATCGCCGCGCTACTTGACCGCGCCAACATCGATGCGGAGCGCCACCTGACAAGCGATACCATCAGCGAGAATGCGCCGGTTAAGGCATGGCGCGAGGCGTATCGCCTGTTCAAGACCAAGAAGGGCGCGCGTTGCTCAGTTGAGAACCTGCTCAAGCGCGTGCTCAAAGGCAAGCCGGTCGGCCACATTACGCCGGCGGTGGATATCTACAACACGATTTCGTTGACTTATGCGTTGCCCGTTGGCGGTGAGGATTTGCATGCTATTGAGGGCATTCTGCGCCTGGCGGTGACCGACGGCGGCGATGCGTTCTTGCCGCTTGGCGAGGAGGTAGATGATCCGACGCTGCCCGGTGAGCTTGCCTATATCGATGATGCGGGCGCCGTGTGCCGTTGCTGGAACTGGCGCGATGGCGTTCGCACGGCGCTGTCCGACGATTCGGCCGACGCATTTCTGGCGATTGAGTGCGTGGAGCCCGAGCGGATGGGGGACTGTCAGGCCGCCGTCGATCGCTTAGCCGAGCTGCTTGAGCGCTATTTGGGAGCGACGGTTGTCGTTAAGATGCTTGTGACCCGCGACAATCCCTGTATGGAGCTGTAGCGGCGTCTGCGGATCATGTTCACCGGTCAAAACCACCACAAAGGTGCCTGTCCCCTTTGTGGTGGTTTTTATGTTGATGGGTCAACAAATAGGGAGTGCAGGAGTGGCGGTCGTTAAGTACGGTTAAGATGTTTACCCGTAAGCATTATGCAAGCGAAAGGCGGTCGTCTCCCATGCAGCAGAACGACGAGACACGTTTCGAGGACTTTGTCGGACTGATCAGCGGGCTCTACAAGGAGATCCAGCGCATTAAGACATCCGAGGGCGCAAGGCTGGGCCTCAAGGGCTCCGACGTGATGTGCCTGTACTATCTTGAGCGCAGCAAGGACGGCCTGACTGGCGCTGACCTGGCTCGCATGGCAGGTGTGACCCGCGCCGCCGTCTCGCGTACGCTCGCGCATCTGGAGGAGGGCGGCTACGTCGAGGTCGATGATTCGGGCGATGCCGCCGTTAAGTATCGTGCTCCGGTGCGCCTGACCGCTCTGGGCGGCGAGAGCATGAGTGAGGCGGACCGCATCATTCGCGAGGTGCTCGATACCACCGGTAAGGCTATGGGTGTGGAGCAGCGCGAGCAGATGTATGCGTCGCTACGCACGATTCTCAACACCCTGCGCGAGCTGTAGGGCCGCCAAGGCTTTTGCTTCCAATTAACAACTGCATAGTCCTGTTTGAGCGCGTATACCGTGCCGGGGCCTTGCTGTCAAAATTCCCTGCGCGGGACCTGCGCAAGAAAGGATTCGCTATGTCCATTCGTATTATTACCGATTCCGCGAGCGATATGTCGCCGGCTGAGCACCCCGCTCTGCGTGTTCTGCCGCTGTCCGTCACCTTTGGCACCGATGTGTACATGGATGGCGTCGACATCGATCACCAGCGCTTTTACGAGATGCTCGTGGAGCGCGATGAGCTGCCTAAGACCGGCCAGGTCAACCCGTACGCGTTTTCGCAGGCTATTGCCGAGGCGCGTGAGGCCGGCGATGAGGCAGTGATTATTACCGTGGGCGCTAAGCTTTCGGGCACCAACCAAAGTGCCCGCACCGCACTTGCCGAGGCGCCGGGCGGCGATGTGTATGTGGTGGATAGCAATAACGTTACCCTGGGCGAGCGCGTGCTGGTTGAGTACGCGCTGCGTTTGGTGGACGAGGGCCAGGGCGCGGCTCAGATCGCGGCGGCTGTCGAGGCCGTGCGCGACCGTGTAGTCGTCATCGGCCTGCTCGAGACGCTTGAGTACCTCGTTCGCGGCGGTCGCCTGTCTGCTGCGGCTGGTGCTGTGGGCACGTTGCTCAATGTGAAGCCCGTTGTGGCAGCGGAGGATGGTCTGATCGTGCAGCTGGGCAAGGCTCGTGGCTCCAAGAACGGCCGGAACCTGCTCAACCAGAAGGTCGAAAAGGCAGGCGGCATCGACTTTTCCATGCCGCTTGCGCTCGGCTATACGGGCCTTTCGGATGCGGTGCTCAAGAAGTATATCGAGGACAGTGCGGCACTTTGGGCTGGCCACACCGAGGGCGTGTTGCCCGTTCACACCATCGGCGCCACCATCGGTACCCACGTTGGCCCCGGCGCCGTAGCAGTAGCCTTCTTCCAGCCCGCCAACTAACCGACCTGCCATAAACCACCACAAAGGGGACAGGCACCTTTGTGGTGGTTTATGCTTTTCCGGGTGGAAGGGAGCGAGCAATGGCGTCTGAGGGCTTTTTTGAACGGGTGTACGAGGTGGTCGAGCAGATTCCCGAGGGGATGGTCGCCACCTACGGTCAGGTGGCGCTGCTCGCCGGTCGTCCGCGGAGTGCGCGGTACGTGGGCTACGCGCTGCATAGCAATCCGCGCCCCGGCCAGATTCCCTGCCATCGCGTGGTGTTTGCCGACGGCCGTATCTGTGAGGGCTTTGCCTTTGGCGGCCCCGATGCTCAGCGCGAGCTCTTAATGGGGGAAGGCGTGACGTTTACCGATCCCATGCACGTCGATCTGGCCGCCTGTCGTTGGCCGGCCGGGCTGTAGTGGCGGGCTTCGTCAAAACCACCACAAAGGTGCCTGTCTCCTTCGTGGTGGTTTTAGTTTACCGGAGCTAACTTATGGAGAAGGTGTGGCGGCGCATATTGACGCTACAAAGTAAACCACGGTGAACTATATTGGTTTCAGCAACGGAGCAGGCAATAGGCGATGAAAAAGCCTGCCCTGTTGAGTTTGATTCGCATTCCTCCCCTCTGTGCGATTCAACGGTGTACTTCGGGAACAGGCCCGCTGGCAACTAACTGCCAGCGGGCCTGTTCCTGTTTGTCGGGGGAGTGCGATGGACGGAGCCGAAGCGGTCCGGCTCCAAAAAAGGCGGACGCCGTAGCGCCCGCCCTATAGCAATCGAAAGCTCAAGCCAGCAGATCGGTCTAGTACACCATACCCATGGCGTCCTGAATCTCTGCCAGGGTCTGCTCGGCGATTTCGTTGGCGCGACGGTTGCCCTCGTGCAGCACGTCCTTCACATAGTCCAGATCGTTCTCGTAGCGCTGGCGACGCTCGCGGATAGGTGCGAAGTACTCGTTGACGGCCTCGGTCACGTACTTCTTGAGCTGGCCGGAGCCGCCCATGCCAATCTCATCGGCAATCTCGACCTCGGAACGGCCGGTGCAGATTGCAGCCGTCGAAAGCAGGCCGGACACGCCGGGGCGGTTCTCGGGATCGAACGTGATCATGCGCTCGGAGTCGGTCTGGCTCTTCTTGATGCGCTTTGCCGTCTCCTCGGCGGTCATCGAGATGTTGATGGCGTTGCCGTAGCTCTTGCTCATCTTTCGACCGTCCAGGCCTGGCAGCAGCGGGGTCTCGGACAGCAGCGCGTCGACCTCGGGGAACACCTTGCCGTAGCGGTTGTTAAAGCGGCGGGCGATGGTGCGGGTGAGCTCGATGTGCGGCAGCTGGTCACGACCGACGGGCACCACGTTGCCCTTGCAGAACAGAATGTCGCAGGCCTGGTGCACCGGGTAGGTGAGCAGAAGGCCGGTGAGCTCGTGGCCCGAGGCCTCCATCTCGGCCTTGACCGTGGGGTTGCGCGCCAGCTCGGCCTCGGACACCAGCGACAGGAACGGCAGCATGAGCTGGTTGGCGGCGGGCACGGCGGAGTGCGCGTAGATCATGGTCTTGTCGGGGTCGATACCGCAGGCAAGGTAGTCCATGACCATGTTGTACACGTTGTCCTGGATGTGCTCGGTCGTGTCGCGGTCAGTGATGACCTGGTAGTCGGCGATAAGTACGTTGGTCTTGGCGCCCATGTTCTGCAGCTCAACACGGCCCTTGAGGGTGCCGAAGTAGTGGCCCAGGTGCAGACGGCCGGTGGGGCGGTCGCCGGTGAGCATGGTGAACTTCTCGGGCGTTTTGGCCAGGCCCTCGCGAATGGCGTTGCTCTTTTGCAGCGCGACTTCGTAGCTGTTCTCGTTTGGCATGATTGCTCCTAACGTATGTTCATGGGTCAAGATGATAACGCGTTTATTGGAGGGGTGGTGCGTAAGTAGGCGAGGGGCGGGAGAGGGACGCGCGTGGTGCGGCATGTGCGATGGGTGCGGCGCGGCTGCGCTTGGCTAACGGTGCCTTGGCGCATCCTCGGCAGCTTGCCCTAGAGCTTGTGGTGGCGCTCTTCTTTGCGCTCCTCGGCTGCCTGCTCCTCCTGCTTAAAGGCGGGGTCGTCGGGGGTGACGAGCTCGTCCTCGTGCGTGCGCTTGTTGTAATGGTGGCGCAGCACGGGCTCAAACAGATGTAGATGTTTGGCAAAGGCCGCCGAGCCAATGGCGAGCACGGTAAAGATGAGCACACGCATGGGCACCTCGACCTGGTTAATCGCGGCGGCGCCGGCCGAAAGCATGATGCACCAGGCATAGATGAGCAGCACGGCCTGTTTTTGGTTGTAGCCTTCTTGGATTAGGCGGTGGTGGATGTGGCCCTTGTCGGCCTGCCCGATGCTAATGTGGGCGCGCCTGCGGCGCACGATGGCGCTAAACGTGTCGATGATGGGCACGCCGGCAACGATGAGCGGGATGATAAGCGAGGTGAGCGCGGCGGTGCGGCTCACGTTGAGCAGCGAGATGGAGCCCAGTGCAAAGCCCAGAAGCAGCGACCCCGAGTCGCCCAAGAAGATGCTTGCGGGGTTGAAGTTGTAGCGCAAAAAGGCCAGACAGGCGCCAAAGAGCGCAATGGAGAGCGCGGCGGCGTCGATGCGGCCCGAGAGCACGGCCATCGAAAACATGGTGAACGAGGCAATGCCGCAGATGCCCGTGGCCAAGCCGTCGAGGCCGTCGATGAGGTTAATGATGTTGGTGAATGCCACCAGATAGATTACGGTGATGGGGTAGGCGAGCCATCCGAGCATGATCTCGCCGGGGGCAAACGGGTTGACGATGACGCCGATTTTTAGGCCGCCGATACAGGCGATGAGCGCGGCGAGGACCTGTCCGGCCAGCTTTTGCTTGGGCTTGAGCTGGAAGACGTCGTCGATAGCGCCGGTCGCAAAGATGACGGTAAAGGAGAGCGCCAGCATGGGATAGCTAATGTGAAGGCGCGGGTGCGGCACCAGGACGGGTGGCCAGCCTAGGTGCCAGGTGCCTAGGATTTGCACAATACAGGCAACTACCAGGCCCAAAAACACCGCCGTTCCGCCCAAACGCGGGATGGGCTTGGTGTTGATGCGGCGCTTAGAAGGATAGTCGACGGCATCGAGTTTAATTGCCAAGCGCTTGACCAGGGGCACCGCGAGGAAGGTCGTGATAAAGGCCGCCGCTGCCACGCATAGGTACGGTATGTAGCTCGGGGATGAAGCCATGAATCTAAAAACCGCCAAGCGTCGAAGGAAAAGGTCAGAAGAACGCCATGCGCAAAGGGCATAGCCGAACCATAATACTCGACCAAGGGGGGTGCATGTAATTGCACGCAGCGATAATCACGCGCTTACCAGATATTGGGATGTTGTCGATGGCTTGTCGGGATGCCGGCGGGGATCCATATGGACTGTAATGGCGATTTTCGGCAAAAGAAAACCACCCCCCACGTTACGAAAATGAACCCACCTAAAACAGGTGGGTGCCCTCATCGACTGTTCCAGCGTCCTTAACAACGAAGGATACCTGTACTAGGCACGACTGTGTGGGCTCCCTAAATAAACGCGACGGTTCACCCAGTTGCTCCGCGGGGGGCGGAATACCTACATCATAAAGCGGCACTTTGTGGATTCCAGTCTTGACATTACAAAAATCGTGTCGGACGATTACGGCGCCTTAGGGACGGAGTCGTCTACGCGGCCTGGCCCTTTACGTTTGAGCTGCTGAATCGTTGTTTTGGAGCATGTTTTTATGCCGACGTCGTTGACCGAACTTTTTTCGCCCGCCTGCCATTTGTGTCCGCGCCGTTGCGGTGCGGCGCGCGATGAGGGCGCGCGCGGCGTATGCGGTGCTAACGACACGCTCAGGGTGGCCCGCGCGGCGCTTCATATGTGGGAGGAGCCGCCTATCTCGGGTGAGGCCGGTTCGGGCACGATCTTCTTTAGCGGCTGCTCGCTTAAATGTATCTACTGCCAGAACCACGAGATCTCGACCGGCAATTTTGGCCTTGAGATTTCGCCTGAGCGCCTGGTCGAGATTATGCTGGAGCTGCAGGACCAGGGTGCCAACAACATCAATTTGGTGACGGCGACGCACTATGCGCACCTGTTGCCTGCTGCGATCGCCGCGGCACGGACGCGCGGG
>CAJLLB010000037.1 GCA_905207425.1 uncultured Collinsella sp. | reverse complement strand
GACTCGCATAAAAAGCCTCCCATTTCTCGTGTCCAAGAAATGGGAGGCAGTTCACTCGCATGGGCTGTGGGGTTTTCCTTTTAGATATCGAGGATGCTACAAGATAATAGGACGGCCCCGCATCTCCCCGATTGGAGAAATGCGGGGCCGTCCCACATATCGAACTACAAGCGAAATCGTCGATTAACGGCGGGCTGCCTTAACAAGCTCGGCAACCTTGGCAACGACCTCGTCGATCGCCACGTCCTCGCGCTCGCCCGTAGCACGGTCCTTGAGCTCAACGGTGCCATTCTTAAGGCCGCGCTTGCCCAGAACCACCTGATACGGGAAGCCCATGAGGTCGTTATCGGCAAACTTAAAGCCCGGACGCTCATCGCGATCGTCGACGACGACCTCGATACCCTCGGCACACAGGCCATCAACAATCTGCTCGCAGACGGTAGCGCACTCTTCCTTCTTGGGATCAAGCGGAATCACCGCGACCTCGTACGGGGCAACGGAGACCGGCCAGACGATACCGTGCTCGTCGTTGTGCTGCTCCACGACGGCAGCAAGCGAGCGGGACACGCCCACGCCGTAGCAACCCATGATGAGCGGCTTCTCCTTGCCGTCCTCATCCATAAAGGTGGCACCCATGGCCTCGGAGTACTTGGTGCCCAGCTGGAAGACCTGAGAGACCTCGATGCCGCGGGCAGCGGAGAGCGGCTTGCCGCAGTGCGGGCAGGGGTCGCCGGCGACAACGGTGACCAGATCGGCCCACTCATCGACGGTAAAGTCGCGCTCGGGGCAGGCACCGGTAAAGTGATAATCGACCTCGTTGGCACCGCAGGCCCACTGTTTGGACTCGCGCAGGCTCTCGTCGCAGACCAGACGAATGCCATCGGGCAGGTTAACCGGTCCGATAAAGCCCTTGTGCAGACCGTTCGCCTGAAGCTCCTCGTCGGTCATCATGCGATAGCCCTTGCCAAAGACGTGCTCGGCCTTGCAATCGTTGAGCTCGTGATCGCCCGGAACAATGGCCACGACCGGCTTGCCCTCGGCGTCGATGAGTGCCAGCGACTTGCGCGTGCCGTTCTCGGGGAACCCAAAGAACTTAGCAACAGCCTCAATGGTGCCCATGCCCGGAGTCTCAACCTTGGTGAGCGTACCGTCACCAGGACCCTCGGTCACGACGACCTTGGTGCTTGCAGCCTCGTCATCGGCAGCGAAGCCGCAATCGTCGCAGTAGACGAGCGAAGCCTCGCCGGCGTCAGCCAAAGCCATGTACTCGACGGAGGTATCGCCACCGATCTCGCCAGAATCGGCGACGACGGGCAGAGCCTTGATGTAGCAGCGCTCGCAGATATTGGCGTACGCCTGCTTCATCTTGTCGTACTCCTCCTGCAGGCTCTCCTGCGTGGCGGAGAAGCTGTAGGCGTCCTTCATGATGAACTCGCGGCCGCGCATCAGGCCAAAGCGGGGACGGAACTCGTCGCGGAACTTGTCCTGAATGTGATACAGGTTGACGGGCAGCTGCTTATAGGAGCGTAGCTCGTTGCGCACCAGGGCCGTGACGGTCTCCTCGTGCGTGGGGCCCAGGACGAACTCGCGACCATGACGGTCGTCAAAGCGCACAAGCTCCTTGCCATAGGCGTCGATGCGGCCGGACTCGCGCCACAACTCGGCGTCGACCATGATAGGCATCATAAGCTCCTGGGCGCCGGCAGCGTCCATCTCGTCGCGCACGATGTTCTCGATCTTACGGATCGAGCGCCAGGCAAGCGGCAGGTAGGAATACAGGCCGGCGGCCTCCTTGCGGATCATGCCGGCACGGAGCAGCAGGCGGTGACTGGCGAGCTCAGCGTCCGCCGGATCCTCTTTAAGCGTCGGCGCATAGAGCTTAGACATATACATTGCTCGGGTCATTTATTTCTCCTCAATAAGCTTGTCGACCTCTGCCATAAGCGCGTCGACAATTTGGTCCTCAGCTACTTTACCAATGATCTGGCCATGCGAAAAGAGCAAGGCCTGACCACGTCCGCAAGCAACGCCCAGGTCGGCATCAGAAGCCTCGCCGGGGCCATTAACGGCACATCCCATAACGGCAATCGAAAGCGGCGCGGTATAGTTCTTAAGCCGCTCGGTTACTTCCTCGGCAATGGGAATAAGGTTAACCTGGCAGCGGGCGCACGTGGGGCACGAGACAATCTCGGGGCCACGGCGACGCAGGCCCAACGACTGCAGAATACCCCAGGCAACCGGCGGCTCCTCAACCGGATCGGCTGTGAGCGACACACGCATGGTGTCGCCAATGCCTTCGGAAAGCAAGATACCCAAGCCTACAGAGCTCTTGATGGTGCCCTGGAGCTTGGTCCCCGCCTCCGTCACGCCCAGGTGAAGCGGAACGTGGGGAATCTCACGCGACAGGGCTCGATAGGTATCGAGCGTCGTTTGCACGCTATGGGCCTTGGCCGAAAGCACAATGTTCGTAAAGCCGCGGTCCTCAAAGTGCTTGACGAAGCGCTCGCTCGACATCACGAGCTTTTCGGGCTGCGTGAGGTCGTCGCGCTCGGCGATATCCTGCTCAAGCGAACCAGCGTTGACACCGATGCGAATTGCGCAGCCCGCAGCACCCGCGGCATCGATGACAGCATCGACCTTGGCCCAATCGCCGATATTACCGGGATTGATGCGGAGCTTGGCGGCACCGGCCTCCACAGCGCCAATGGCCAGCTTGTGGTTAAAGTGGATATCGGCAACGATTGGCACCGGAGACTCGGCACAGATGGTGCGGAAACCCTCAAGCGCGGCCTCGGTGGGCACGCTCACACGCACGATATCGCAGCCAGCCTGCGCCAACGCGCACACTTGCGCAAGCGTTGCCTGGGCATCAGCGGTATCGGTGCAGGTCATGGATTGGACCACCACCGGCGCGCCGCCACCGATCTGCACACCGCCCACATGCACGGGGCGCGTCAACTCGCGAGGCAAAGGATGGGATAAAGACAATCCAAACACTCCCCTACAGAATAAATCGAAGGATGTCGGAACGAAGCATATAGACAAACAGCAGCGCAAAGAGCGCGATGCCCACATAGCTCACAATCGTCTGGACCTTGAGAGGTAGCTCGCGGCCCGCAATCTTTTGAATGATCTCGATGACCAGCTTACCGCCATCGAGTGGTGGGATGGGCAGCAGGTTCATAAAGCCAAGCGAGAACGAAATGAGGGCGGCAAACGAAAGGAATGTGGCAGGACCGGCAGCAGCAGCCTGTGAGGACATAACGCTAATACCCACGATCGAAGAAGACTGATCGAGAATCTCCATCGTATGCTGCGGCTGGAGCAGGCGCATCACGCCCTCCGCGGTCTGCACAACATAGGAGAATGACAGACGCGCCGAGGTGATGGGGTCCAAACGGACTACCTGCGTAGAGGCATACACACCTAGGCGCTCGTCCTCTTTGAGCGCAACCGTGGTCGAATGCTGCTTGCCGTCACGCTCGTACTCGATGGCGATATCGTCCTTACCGGCGGCCTTGCCGATGGCATCGTAAACGTTCATCCATGTGGAGCACGATACACCGTCAACCGAAAGGATCGCATCACCAGCCTCGATACCCGCCTTGGCGGCAATAGACCCCTCGTCAACCTGACCGATCACGTTGGTATCGATCGGCACGGTGACGCCCGCAATGGAATAGATGCTCATAAGCAGCAAAAAACCCGTCAGGATATTGACGAGAATGCCCGCGAGCAGCATAAAGGCGCGCTTGAGAAAGCCCTGGCCAAGATAAGTGTGCGAGCGCTCTTGCGCCAAGAAATCAGCCTCGCCGCACGGCAGCTCCCACACATCGCCCTCGGCAGTCGCATGCTCTCGATCGAACCGGCGGCCGTCAAAGGTGGTGTAACCCGCCGCGTCTCGCGGCAGCGTCTGATACTTGGTGGGATAGTAGCTCGGCGAGGGTTTCTCCCCTTCCTCATACCAGGGAGCGATAGAGCCCCAACCCAAGAGCAAGGCGCACGCCTCGAGCACATCCTCCTCGGAAAGCTCAAGCTCGACAGCAAGGTCGGCCACGGTCACGCGACCAAGACGATAGATAGCCGCGAGCACGCGATCGGCACACGAGACGTCGGTCGGATCCATACCGCAGATGGCAGCGTAGCCACCCAGCAGCAGCGGGGTCACGCCAAACTTGGTTCCAATGCGACGCGACGTGTAATGGATGTCAAAGCGACACGGCAGGCCCAAAAAGAACTCGGTCACACGGACGCCGCAGGCACGCGCCGCCAAAAAGTGGCCGCCCTCGTGCAAAAACACGAGGACGGAAAGCATCAGCAGGCCCCAAAAGACCGATGAGAGAACGCTCAGAACAGTATCCATAAAACGAAAAAGCAATCCTTATGGGTTAGGAACGGGTTGCGGCGAGCACCTGAGCAGCCTTTTCACGCGCCCATGCGTCGATGTCGCGAAGCTGCTCAAACGAATCGACCGCCTGCATATCGTGGGCATCCATGCAGGATTCCACAATGCGATCGATGTCGGTAAAGCTGCAGCCATCGTGCAGGAAGGCATCGACGGCGACCTCGTTGGCGGCATTGAGCACGCACGGCATGGTGCCACCCGTCTTGCCTGCAAGCTCGGCCAGTGCCAGACAGCGGAAGGTATTCATGTCGGCAGCATCAAACGTGAGCTGCCCCAGCTCGCGGAAATCGATACGAGGCGCCGGGGTATCCCAACGCTCGGGATACGAGAACGCGAACTGGATGGGAATACGCATGTCGGAAGCACCGAGATGCGCCATCACGGAGCCGTCGGCAAACTCGACCATAGAGTGAATCTTGGACTGACGCTGCACGACCACGTTAATGAAATCGAGGTCGCAGTTAAACAGATGCATGGCCTCAATGCGCTCCAGGCCCTTATTCATGAGGGTGGCGGAGTCGATGGTGATCTTAGCACCCATGGCCCACGTGGGATGTGCGAGGGCATCGGCACGCGTCACGCGATCTAGCTCGTCGCGCATGCGGCCAAAGAACGGACCGCCCGAGCAGGTGAGCCAAATACAATGAGCCTCGCGCGGGCTCTCCCCCAGATAGCACTGGTAGATGGCGGAGTGCTCAGAGTCGACTGGAATAAGCTGGCCCGGTTGCGCCAACGGCATAAGCAAGTCGCCACCGACGACGAGGGACTCCTTGTTGGCAAGGGCAAGACGCTTATTCGAGGTCAAGGCCGCATGGCTCGCCTCGAGACCGGCGGCACCCACAATAGCGACGAGCACGCAGTCGACATCGTCGCGACGCGCGAGCTCGCAAACCGCCTGCGCGCCAACGCCGAGCTTCGTTCCCTCGGGCAACTCCTGCAGCACGGCGTCATCGCCATGAGCGACATCGGCCACGGCAACCGCCGGAACCGAGAACTCGCGGGCAGCGGCAACGAGCTCCGAGGTGCTGGAATTGACGGACAGCGCCGTTACCTGCAGTCGATCGGCATGCTGACGGCACACGTCGAGTGCCTGCGTGCCGATAGAGCCCGTACAACCCAGGATGGCAACACGAAGGCGTCCATCGGAGCCATACGTCGTCTGGAATGACATTACAGCACGCCCCCGATCATCAAAAGCAGCTGCGCGGTAATGCAGCCAAAGATAAGCGAGTCGCTACGGTCGAGCATGCCGCCATGGCCCGGGATAAGGTTGCCGGAATCCTTGACGCCCACGCCACGCTTGATGCGCGACTCAATGAGGTCGCCGATAACGCCCAGGATGGACACGACCAAGCCGCACAGCAGCGCATAGGGCAGGCTGAGTTTGTAGAAGTGCGTCGCCCACAGGATGAGCCAAATCAAAACCGAGCCCAGAATGCCGCCGACAAATCCCTCCCAGCTCTTTTTAGGAGAGATCTTGGGAACCATCTTGTGCTTGCCGATACGGCTGCCCACGATGTAGGCAAACGAATCGGAGACCCAAAGGGACGCGCAAACGCCCACCGAAAGCAAGGCGCCGGCAAAACCGGGCACGGCATCGCGCAGCAGCACGATAGCCGACAGCATAAAGCCAGTGTAGATGGGACCCATGAGCGTCACGGCCACATCAGAGATGCGGGTGCGCGGCGACCAGACATACCAAATGCCCACAGCGAGCATCAGGGCAAAAAGCAGGGCATTCAGCAACATCGAATCGCCCAACGCCGACAGCGGAAAGAGTACGGCGGCAGCGATACCATGCGCTCGTTAGCCATCTTGCCATCGAGCCTCGTCATACGGAAAAACTCATAGCAGCACAGACCGCTCATGACAGAAACAAAGATGGCCGTGGGCACGATACCCAAAACCAGGCACAGGATAAAGACAACGGCGTAAACGATACCGGCGGCGGCACGGGTGATAAAGCCCGCAAGCCACGAACCGGTGCCATTCTTCGCTGCGGGCGCTCCCGCAGCGACAGCCTTGCGCTCAGATGTCTTGGGAGCAGTTGCCTTGGGACGATCGGACACGATTAAGCCTCCTCGGTCTTGCTCAGACCACCAAACCTACGGTCACGGCCCTGATAGGCCAAAATGGCGTCGACAAGGCCCCAACGATCAAAGTCGGGCCAATAGGTATCGGTGACGTAGAATTCGGAATAAGCCACCTGCCACAGCAGATAGTTCGAAAGGCGCAGCTCACCAGAAGTGCGAATCACAAGCTCAGGATCGGGAAGGCCGGCGGTATAGAGGTGGGAAGCCACCATGTCGTCATCAATTGCGGCAGGATCGATCTTACCGGCGGCAGCGTCGAGTGCGATCTGACGGACAGCGCGGGTAATCTCGGCACGCGCGCCGTAGTTGACGGCAAGCGCCAGCGTCATGCCGGTGTGATCGGCGCACTCAGCAAGACCGCGTTCAAAAACGTCGCGGGTCTTCTTGGGCAGCGCGGAAATGTCACCCAAAAAGACAACGCGCACGTTTTCGCGCTTCAGAAGCGGCAGCTCGTCGATGAACGTCTTGGCAAACAGGTGCATCAGAACGTTGACTTCGTGCTGAGGGCGATTCCAGTTTTCGGTCGAAAACGCATAGGCAGAAAGCACGTCGACGCCCAGACGCACGCAGGCGGTAATAATCTCACGAAGGGAGACGATACCCGCCTTGTGGCCCTCAGTGCGCGCAAGACCGCGCGACGTGGCCCAGCGACCGTTGCCGTCCATGATGCACGAGATATGGTGCGGAATGTTATTGAGGTCAAGGTCGGAAAAACCGACGCCCGCAGGGGCGTCGGCAAAGTACTCGACCAGTTTATGCTCGTCGTATTGCACCTTAGATCTCCATGACCTCGGCTTCTTTTTCCTTCAGAAGCTCCTCGACCTTGGCGACATACTCATCGGTGTGCTTCTGGACCTTGGCCTGCTCGCGACGGACATCGTCCTCGGTGAGCTCCTCATCGCGCTCGAGCTTGTTGTTGAAGTCACGACGGATGTTACGGATAGACACCTTGGCCTGCTCGGCGTACTCGCGGCACTCCTTGACGAGCTCGCGACGGCGCTCCTCAGTGGGAGCCGGGAACGGAAGACGAACGACGGTGCCATCGGAGTTGGGGGTAATACCCAGATCGGAAGCGCCGATGGCCTTGACGATAGCATTGATGAGTGCCTTGTCCCACGGCTCGATGAGCAGCATGTGGGCCTCGGGGGTCTTGACGGCGGCAACCTGCGTGACCGGCGTGGGAACACCGTAATAATCGACGGTGATGTCGGACAGAATGTTGGCATTGGCGCGGCCGGTACGGACCTTGGAGAAGTTATGCTTGAGGGACTCGAGCGACTTGTCCATATGGGCGGTGATGTTATCTGCCATGCTTAATCCTCCTGATAGACGAGCGTGCCGACGGGCTCACCCGAAAGCGCGCGCTTGACGGTGTCCTCGCCATCGATGTTGAGGACCAAAATCGGCATACGGTTATCCTGGCACAGTGCCGTAGCCGTGGAATCCATAACCTGCAGACCGCGGACGAGAACCTCGTGATAGGTAATCTTGTCAAAACGGACGGCATCGGCGCACTTGACGGGATCCTTGTCGTAGATGCCGTCAACCTTGGTGGCTTTAATCAGAATCTCGGCGCCGATCTCGCACGCACGAAGAGCCGCGGCGGTGTCGGTCGTAAAGTACGGATTGCCCGAACCGGCGGCAAAAATAACGACGTTGCCCTTGGAAAGGTGGTTGATGGCGCGACGGCGAATATAGGGCTCGCAGATCTCGTTCATCTGGATAGCGCTCATCACGCGGCAGGGAACATCGTTATGCTCGAAGGCATCCTGCAGGGCGAGCGCGTTCATAACGGTTGCCAGCATGCCCATGTAGTCGGCCTGAGCACGCTCCATGCCACCGGCAGCGCCGGCCATGCCGCGGAAAATATTGCCGCCGCCGACAACGACGCCGACCTCATGGCCAACGGCGAGCAGCTCCTTGACCTGCTTGGCAAGATGGTCGGTAACCTTGGGGTCGATGCCATATTGGCCGTCGCCCATCAGCGCTTCGCCGGAAAGCTTAAGAAGCACGCGTTTATATCGGATGTCGGACAAAGCGATCCTCCTTTAGATTGAACTCTCAACATTCTATCAAAGGCTCTAAGAAGAGCCATGAAAAAGCAGGCTGTGAGTAAAACCCACAGCCTGCTCATTACCAGCTACAAGAGCTTATTTACTCGCCACGGACCAGACGGTCAAAGGCAACGACGGTAATGGTGTCGCCGAGCTCCTTGGAGACCTGCTCTGCGTACTTCTTGATGGTGAGGGAGCTGTCCTTGATGAACTCCTGCTCGGTGAGCACGGACTGCTTGTAGAACTTCTCCAGACGGCCGACAGCCATCTTCTCCTGAATGGCCTCGGGCTTGCCGGACTCGGCAGCCTGAGCCATGTAGATCTGCTTCTCGTGCTCGACGGTCTCGGCCGGAACCTGATCGCGGGTAGCGCAGATCGGGGCGACAGCGGCAACCTGAAGGGCAACGTCGTGAGCGAAGGTCTTGAAGGATTCAGCCTGAGCGGTCTCAGCCTTCTCGAAGGCGAACTCGACGAGGACGCCGATCTTACCACCCATGTGGATGTAAGAAGCGAGCGCGCCGTTCTCAGCCTTGCGGGCAGCGAAGCGGGAGATCTTCATGTTCTCGCCCATGATGTGAATCATCTCGGTGAGCTCGGAGGAAACGGTCTCCTCGCCCATCGGCTTCTCGAGCAGAGCGTCGACGTCAGCAGGCTCGGTGGTAGCGACAACCTCAGCGACCTTGGAAGCAAAGCCGGTGAACTTGGCGTTAGAGCCAACGAAGTCGGTCTCGCAGGAGAGCTCGAGCAGAGCGCCGGTCTTGCCATCCTCGGAGACGAACGCGGCGACAGCGCCCTCGTTGGTCTCACGGCCAGCCTTCTTGGCAGCCTTGGCAAGGCCGTTCTTACGCAGAACGTCGACAGCGGCGTCCATGTCGCCGTCAGCCTCGACGAGAGCCTTCTTGCACTCCATCATCGGGGAGTCGGTCATCTCGCGGAGCTGCTTGACCATAGCGGCGGTAATCTGGGCCATTGTGGTTCCTTTCAAAGAGATGAAAAAGAATTAACTAAGACTGATTTACTCGGCCTTGGGCTCAGCGGCCATCTCGGCCTCGGAGACCTGCTCCTTACCAGAGCCAGCGAGGCAGGCGTCAGCCATGAGCTCGCACATAAGGGTGACAGCGGAGATAGCGTCATCGTTGCAGGGGATGCCGTACTCGACCTCGTCGGGATCGGAGTTGGTGTCGATCAGGGCGACGACGGGGATGTTCAGGCGCTGAGCCTCCTTGATGGCGTTCTCCTCGCGCTTGGTGTCGATGACGAAGAGAGCCTGGGGCAGACCCTTCATGTCGCGGGCGCCACCGAGGTTGGTCTGGAGCTTGGTGAGCTCCTTGCCGAGAACAGCCTGCTCCTTCTTGGGCAGAACAGCCATGCGGCCGTCCTCGACCATGGCCTCGAGCTCCTCCATGCGGTTGATGCGGGAGCGGATGGTGACGAAGTTGGTCAGCATACCGCCGAGCCAACGCTGGTTGATGTAAGGCATGTTGGCGCGCTCAGCAGCGTTCTTGACGGCCTCCTGAGCCTGCTTCTTGGTGCCGACGAATAGCACGTTGCCACCCTTGGCGACGTTCTTGACGAAGGTGTAGGCCTGGTCGGCGTCGAGGATGGTCTGCTTGAGGTCGAGGATGTAGATGCCGTTGCGCTCACCGAAGATGAACGGCTTCATCTTGGGGTTCCAGCGGCGGGTCTGGTGACCGAAGTGGCAGCCGGCCTCGAGCAGGGTGCGGATATTAATCTTGGTAGCCATGTTAAACCTCCTGTGGTTTGCCTCCGCGCGGGGTCATCCTCCAAAACCAACCCGGACATGTGCTACCAAAGCCCGGGCACCACGGTATGAAGTAGCCGCGCGTGCGTGATAAAAACATGTTGCCGTGAAGCAACCCGATGAATGATAGCAGGAATGCCTCTTCCTGCCAACCCGCAATCAAAACCACACACCTGAGTGCGGCGCGGGACGTCCCAGCCACTATTCGCCGCGGGGATGGGCTTGAGCCACGGCACGTTTAAGCCGATCGGGTGTGAGATGCGTGTAGATCTGCGTCGTGGACAGGCTCGCATGACCTAGCAGCTCTTGAACCGAGCGCAGGTCCGCACCGCCCTCGAGCAAGTCGGTCGCAAAGGTATGGCGCATCGCATGCGGGGCGATGTCAGCCGGAATGCCGGCGAGCGTCGCCAGCGTATGGAACCGCCGCCGAAGCATCGCGGCGCTCATGCGATTGCCGCGCGCCGATATAAGCAGCGGATGCGGCCCGGTAGCGAGGTCGCGGCGCTTTGCCCGAGCGAGCAACTCCGGCCTCCCCTCTTCAATATAGAGACGCGTCACATCGAGCGCACGACGATACAGAGGGACGATACGCTCCTTGCTCCCCTTGCCCCACAGGCGCAGCGTGCGCTCGGACCATGAGATGGATTCCACATTGAGCGCCGCAAGCTCTGAGATGCGGGCACCCGAGGCATAGAGCAACTCGAGCATCGCCGCATCGCGCAGTCCCGCGGGTGTTGAGGTATCAGGCGTCTTGAGCAGCGCCTCGACCTGCTGGGTCGTAAGGACGCCCGGCAGGTCACGCGGCAGCTTGGGCGACGCGATCGCCGAGACCGCATCGCCCTCGACAATCCCCTCGGCAGCCATCCAGCGATAGAGAGATCGGATAGCCGACAGGTGCGCCGCAAGCGTTCGGGGAGCCACCTGCTCACGCGAAAGCTCAGCAAGATAGCGACGAATGGTGCGCACGTCGGCAGCGAAAGCATCAATATCCTCGCGCTCGCACCAGGCAGCAAAGCGCTCCAGTCTCGAGCCATAGGCCGTCACCGTGTTGGGAGAAAGCCCCTCAACGCGTGCGATATAGGCGATAAAAGAGTCGACGGTGTCGTACAGGTCAAAGGCTATGACCGGTCGCCTCCAAACAAGTCGGAACGCGTGGCCAAGTAGGCATCGAGGGCCTCGAGCGCACGGTCCGCATAGGCCTGATAGCGGTCGCGCTTGCTGCGGCGCTTACCGTCCTCGAGCGGCGGCACCAGGCCAAAGTTGACATGCATGGGCTGATAGCCCACGGTGGCAGGATCGGTCGCATAGCCCACGAGCGCACCCAGGGCGCCCACGCGGGGCAACTCGACGGAATCGGCGCCGATAGCCTCTGCATAGGTGTTGAGCGCCGCGAGCAGACCGGTCGCCACGGCTTCCATGTACCCCTCGGTGCCGGTGATCTGACCGGCCAGGCGCACGCCGGTACCGGGCACGGCAAAGGTGCCATCGAGCACGTGCGGGGCGTCGACAAAGGTATTGCGGTGCATGACACCGTAGCGGAAGAACTCAGCGTTCTCCAGGCCCGGCACCATATGGAAGACGCGCTTCTGCTCGCCAAAGGTCAGGTTGGTCTGGAAGCCCACCAGGTTATAGGCGGTCTTCTCCTTGTTCTCGGCACGCAGCTGAATCGCCGCCCAAGGGCGACGTCCGGTACGCGGGTCGGTGAGGCCGACGGGCTTCATGGCGCCAAAGCGAATGGCGTCCTTGCCGGTGCGCGCAACCTCCTCGGCAGGCTGGCAGGCCTGGAACAGATCGCCGCCCTCAAAGTCCTTGAGCACCACGCGGTCGGCCGTGGTGAGCGCCTCGATAAAGGCCTCGTACTCCTCCTTGTTGAGCGGAGCGTTGAGATAGTCGCCGCTCCCCTGCTCCTCGTAGCGCGACTGCGAAAACAGCACGTCCATATCGAGCGTGGAGGCATCGACGATCGGCGCCGCGGCATCGAAGAACGCAAGGGCGTCGCCACCGACGAGCTTCATGACCTCTTCGCTCAGCGCCGGTGAACACAGCGGGCCCGCGGCAATGACCACGTGGCCCTCGGGGATCTGGGTGACCTCGCCGTGAACGACCTCGATATTGGGGCGGGCGGCAACCTCAGCCTCGACGAGCTCGGAGAATGTAACACGGTCGACCGCCAGGGCGCCACCAGCGGGAACAGCAGCGCGATGGGCGCAGTCGAGCAGGACTGAACCCATGCGCTCAAGCTCGGCCTTCAGCAAACCAGCCGCGGAATCCGGACGGGTCGACTTAAACGAATTGGAGCAGACGAGCTCTGCCAGGTGATCGGTATGGTGAGCCGGGGAGCTCACCTGGGGGCGCATCTCGCACAGCTTTACGGCAAACCCGCGGTCTGCCAGCTGGATCGCGCATTCCGAACCCGCCAGACCGCCACCGATAACCGTCACCTGATCGAACTGCATCTGCAAACACCTTTCTAATTGACACGTTTTCCATTGTGACCGAAGGGCGTCTGGGCGTGAAGGGCAAACTTGGAGGGCGCATACCTTCCATCCATCATGCGCTCGATAAGGCCCTCGAGTTCAAGCGAACCCAAGAGTTTGAGTACGCCGACAGCATCGAGTGAGACGAGCGCCGCGATGTCGTCGACCTTGAGCGGAGAGGCGATGAGCGCATGCATCACGGTCTGCTGTGTTGGATTCAGGTCGGCAATGCCGGGAGCATCGGGGCGCGAGTAGCGCAGGGTGCCGTATATGCGAGAGATAGCCATCTCGATGGACTCCTCGTCGACAATGCAGCAGGCACCGTTCGCAATGAGGTAATTCGTGCCACGCGACTCGGGCGATAGGATCGACCCCGGCACGGCAAGAAGTTCGCGCCCCAAATCCATAGCAGCCTCGGCTGTAGAAAACGTCCCGGAAGGCATACCCGCCTCGGATACAAAGAGGGCTTGCGACAGGGCCGCGATCACGCGATTGCGACGCGGAAAGGCAAACTTGCGCGGACCCATGCCCCACGGAAAGATCGACACGACCGCGCCGCCCGTATCGAGCGTGCGCGTAATAAGCCCCGCGCTCGAACGCGGGTAGACCACGTCGGCGCCCGTCCCCAGCACCACGACGTGTTTGCCGCCGGCGTTGACCGCAGCCCAACCCGAGGCCTGGTCACAACCGACTGCACCGCCCGAAACTACCGTCACTCCCGCCTCAACCGCCACCTTCGCCGCAAGCTCTGCCACGGCAAGACCATACGGCGAGGCCTTTCGCGCACCGATGATGGAGAGCGCGGGCGTCGAAAGCGCCTCGGGGTTGCCGCGCACATAGAGCGTCTGAGGTACATCAGAAAGCTCCAAAACGGTCTCGGGATACAACGCGTCACCTGGATGCAGCTCGAAGGTCCCCTCAGCCATCATTGGTCCCTCCTTCCCTGGTACATCGCCGCCTCGAGCACGTGGTCCTGCGTCACCTGCTCGCTCTCGGCGACATCTGCGATCGTGCGCGCAATGCGAACAAGGCGCACGATGCCACGCCCTGTGAGATGCGTGCGCTTCGACAGGCCGAGCACACACTTCTCCGCCGCATCATCGAGCTCAAAGGTCGAAACGACGCCGTCAATGGACCGAGTCTCGTCATCCTCGGCCTCGGCATCCGCATCGTCCATGCGGGATTCGCGCCAAGCGCGAAAGGCGCGACCGCGCACAACGTAGTCACGTAACTCGGCCGACGACATGCCCTCCGCACCCTCGATAATCACTTGAGGGTCGGGACGGGTCACATCGATCATCATGTCGATACGGTCGGCCAAAGGACCGCGCAGTTTAGACCGATAGCGCTCGACCATCGCCGCCGAGCAGCGACACGGCACCTCGCGATCGCCCAAAAAGCCGCAGGGGCAGGGATTGCTCGCAGCCAGCAGCTGAAAGCGCGACGGGAAGGTAAAAGCCCCGTCGACGCGTACGATCCTCA